>DASQGA010000074.1:0-7285 GCA_035632855.1 Gaiellaceae bacterium
TCCGGGTCGTAGCGAAGGGCCCGGAAGGGCTTCAAAAGGCTCACGGAAAGCCACGTTACCATCCGTTCTCGGGCATAGAGTGCGGGGGTGGGAGCCGCGACGCCGATCGCCGAGCTGACAGAGGATCGCATCGTCGAGGGGATCTTCGCGGTGGCCCGAAAGCAGCGTCTGAACACACGTGGCGGCAGCCCGTATCTGGCCCTCGAGCTCGTCGACCCGAGCGGGCGGATCGAGGCCCGCGTCTGGAACGACGTGGAGCTTCTCGACCGCCGCTTCGGCGAGGGCGACGCCGTACGGGTGCTGGGGCGGGTGGAGCGCTTTCGGGATCGCCTTCAACTCGACGTCCGCTCGGTCGAGCCGACCGAGGACGACCCGGCGTCGCTGGCACCTGCCTCGCGGCGCGACCTCGAGGAGCTGGACGGCTTCTTCGAGTTCCTGGTCGGCGAGATCTCCCACGCCGGTTTGGCGGCTCTCCTGGGTCGCTTTGCGGGAGACTCCGAGCTCCGAACGCGGCTCCGGGCCCTGCCCGCGACGCCAGAAGGCCACCATAGCTACGCGGGTGGGCTCCTGGAGCACACCGTGGCCGTGGCGACGCTCTGCCGTGACGCGGCCGAGCTCCATCGCCGCCTGCGCCGCGACCTGCTGATCGCGGCGGCGCTCCTCCACGACGCCGGACGGATCCGGGAGCTGGACCGGGGCCCGCTCTTCCAGCCGACGGCCGAAGGCCGGCTCCTCGGCCACGTCCATCTCAGCCTCCGGATGATCGAAGAGCGCGCCGGGGGGCTCGACCCCTCGGTCCTCGCCGAGCTTCTGCACGCCGTGGCCGGACACCACGACACCCGTTCGGCCCGCACGGCCGAGGCGGCCGTGCTCTTCCACGCGAACCAGCTCGACGCAGCCGCCGCGACGCGGCCCGTAGACACGGACCAGTAGCATCACCTCGTGTTGAGGGGTCAGGAGCGCCTGGACGCGTACGCGCGTCTTGCGATCGAGGTCGGCGTGAACCTGGAGGCCGGCCAAAACCTCGAGATCTCAGCCTATGTCGAGCACGCACCCCTCGTGCGGGCGATCGTTCGTGCGGCCTACGACGCCGGCGCGCGGTGGGTCGACGTCTTGTACGAGGACGAGTACGCCCGGAAGACGATGGTCGATCGCGCGCCCGACGAGGTGATCGGCTGGACGCCGCCCTGGATGCTCGCCCGCCTGCACGAGTTCGAGGACCGCGGCGCCCTCATGACCGTGCGTGGCCACCCTGATCCGCTGCTCTTCGAGGACGTGGACGGCGCTCGCCTCGCGAAGTCACGACGTGCCGAGGCGTCCGCGCTCAACCTGAAGCTCGTCACCGACGGCCTCGTCAACTGGACGATCGTGGGCTGCCCGACCGAGGGCTGGGCCAAAGCCGTCTTCGGGGAACCGGACGTGGAGCGGCTCTGGAACGCCGTGCTCCAGACGGTCCGCCTTGACGAGCCCGACCCTGTCGCCGCCTGGAACGAGCACGTGGAACGCCTCGTCCGGCGGGCCCGGACGCTAAACGATCGGAGCTTTGACGCGATTCGGTTTCGTGGCCCCGGCACGGATCTGCTGGTCGGCCTCCACCCGGGCTCCACCTGGCAGTCCGCCGGGAACGAAACGGTCTGGGGCCGCACCTTCGTGCCCAACATGCCCACGGAGGAGGTCTTCACGACCCCGGACGCGCGCCGGACCGAGGGCATCGTTCGCTCCACGAAGCCGCTCCTCGCACAGGGAAAGATCGTCGAAGGGCTCGGGCTGGTGTTCAAGGAAGGTCGGGCCGTCGAGGTGGGCGCCGAAAAGGGCGAGGCGGTAGTCCGTGGCCAGCTCGCGAGCGACGAGGGCTCGGCGACCCTGGGCGAGGTCGCGCTCGTCGACGGCACCTCGCGGGTGGGCCAAAGCGGACTCATCTTCTACGACACGCTGTACGACGAGAACGCGACCTGCCACATCGCCTACGGCCAGGGCTTCCCGGACGCAGTGGAAGGTGCGACGGGCTTGACACCGGAGGAGCAGCAGGCGATGGGCGTTTCTCAGTCCTCCGTGCACACGGATTTCATGATCGGCGGGCCCGAAGTCGAGGTGGACGGGATCGAGGCCGATGGCGCAGCAGTCCCGATCATGCGGAACGACGAGTGGCAGCTAGAGCTCGGCTGACCAGAGTCAGACGTTGAAGCGGATGTTCACGACGTCTCCGTCCTGAACCTCGTACGTCTTCCCCTCGAGGCGTTGCAGTCCGCGCTTCGCCGCCTCGGCGTGTGAGCCACACTCGACGAGGTCGCTCCAGGCGATCACCTCACAGCGTATGAACCCGCGGGCGATGTCCGAGTGGATCGTCTCGGCTGCATCCAGTGCCGTCTGCCCGCGCCTGAGCGTCCAGCCCCGGGTCTCCTTGTCGCTCGCCGTAAAGAAGCTCAGGAGCCCGAGGGCCTCGAAGAGGCGCCGCACCACCTCGGCGAGGGCCGAGGGACCGTCGCGGTACGCGGCCGCCTCTTCCGCAGAGAGCTCCACGAGCTCTGCCTCGAGCTTTGCGTCGATTCCACCCGGCCCGTTCTCGACCGCGATCAGCGGTTTCGTCGTCAGCGGCTCGAGCTCGGGCGGCAGCTCGCCCGGCCACTCGTCCAGCCGCTTCCCCGCATCGAGGTGAGCCAGAATCGCCTCCAGGGTCGCGGCCTCCTGGCGGAGCGACGTATCGCCCGACTTCGCCTGCTTGGCGACGCGGTCGAGCCGGCGCTCGACGTGCTCGCGGTCGGCGACGATCAGCTCCAGCTCGATCGTCTCGAGCTCCGCTCCCGGCTCCGCATCCTGTCCCCAACCGTTCAGGACTGCAAGCAGCGCATCGACCTGGCGGAGGTTCCCGAGCAGGGCCCGTCCGGTGCCGGGGACGTCTACGACCCGCACCGCGGCGGGGGTCACCTTGCGGGCCTTGACGACGGCGGCCACCTGCTCGAGCCGCTCGTCAGCGATCGGAGCCATGCCGACGTTCGCCTTGCCGGAGACGGTCGCGTAGGCGGTGATCTCCGCACCCGCCTGGGTCAGGGCGTTGAAGAGCGTCGTCTTGCCGCTATTCGCAAGACCGACAATTCCCACCTCGAGGCCCATGGCCTGAGGACGTTACCCAGGAAGGCTCGGCAAGAGGCAGACGCTGTGTCAAGCGTGACGCTTCACAGGCATCAATCGCCTACGCGACTGCTGCGAGCTGACGCTCGAGCGAGGCGAACGCGCGGTGTTGCAGGGACTTGATCGCACCCTCGCTCTTCCCGAGGGCGAACGCGACCTCGCCGTTCGAGAAGTCGAGCCCGTACTTGAGAGCGAGAACGTGTCTCTGGTCGTCGGAGAGCGGCTCGATCAGCGCCCGCATTCCAAAACGTCCGAATGACTTCATGGCCTCGTCCTCCGCCGAGCGCGCCGTGCCCTCTTCCAGCTCTCCCAGCTCGCGGGCGGCAGCACGGAAGTGGTCGATCGCGAGGTTCCTGGCGATCCGGAAGAGCCAGGCCGAGAAGGGCACGCCGCGTGTCTCGAAGCGATCGATCCGCTCGAGCATCTTCGTGAACGTCTGGTTGGTCAGGTCCTCGGCGTCCTGGGCGTTGGCAACCATCGAAAAAAGGAATCGGTGCACCCGTTCCGCGTAGAGGACGTAGAGCGCCTCGAGCGCGGCCGAATCGCCTCCTCTTCCTCGCTCAACCAGGTCAAGGACATCGTGCTCGGGCCCAGCTTCACCGACCGAAATCCCCACCTTGGTTCCCCCAGTCCGTCTCCCCCAAAAGGGGTACACGACCCCTCGATTCGCACCTAAGCAGAGAATCCGGAAAAGGCAACCCGCGGTCGCGGGCGCGACCTAGGAGCGTTTGCCGCCGAAGCCGATCGTAGTCTCGCGGGCGAAGCGCTTCACGTAGACGATGCGCGCGAGCGGGAGCAGATAGCTGCCGTCCTCGGTCTCGAGCTCGAAGGCTCCGGTCGTACCGTCTCCGAGCGCCTTCGCGAGCTCCTCGGCTGCGGCCAACGCCACGATCGCGCCGACAATCTGACCGCCCTCGAAGGCGAGCTCGAGCCGGACCCTATCCGGCATGGCCCACCATCTCCGCGAGCACGCCGTGCATCGAGTCGGGATGGACGAAGGCCACCTCGTGCCCGCCCAGCCCGGGTCGGGGCTCCGAATCGATCACCTCGGCGCCCTGCTCGGCGAGCTCGCCGACTGTGGCCCGGATGTCGTCCACTTCGAAGGCGACATGGTGCATCCCCGGGCCCCGCTTGGCGAGAAACCGTCCGACCGGCGTGTCGGCGGCGAGCGGCGAGACCAGCTCGACCCTGCCCTCGCCGAGACGGAGGTAGACGGCGTCCACCCCCTGCGACTCCATGCGGCCCCGGACCTCGACTTCGGCGCCGAAGAGGCGCGTGTAGGTCTCGACGGCATCGTCGAGATCCTCGACGGCCATCGCGACGTGGTGGAGCCGGCGAACGTCCACGGGGCGGGATCGTACCGGCTGCGGCCGGGGCCGCCCTCCCTAGTCGGGAAGACCAACGATGCGCGGCATGCCGACGTGGTCACTCGAGTGCGAGTCCGGCTCGACCCCCTCGAGGAGCGCCTCGAGCTCCTCGCGGTCGATCGTCTCCTTCTCGAGGAGCGCGTTCGCGATCCGGTCGAGTGCCGGGCGGTGCTTGCCGACGAGCCGAAGCGTGTCCTCGAAGGCTTGGTCAGTGAGGCTCGCCTGCTCGGCGTCGCGAAGCTGCTTCGTCTGCTCGGAGAGGGCGTAGTTGTCGGCCCGTAGCGTGCGCGAGGAGACCTCCTCGCCCATGCCGTACTCGAAGATCATGGCTCGGGCGATCGCAGTGACGCGCTCGAGGTCGTTCGAAGCTCCGTTGGTGACGCCGCCGAAGGCGATGCTCTCCGCCGCACGCCCGCCGAGGAGGACCTTCATGCGGTCGATCAGCTCCTCCTTCGTGTGCAAGTAGCGCTCCTCCTGCGGCGTGTGAAGCGTGTAGCCGAGGGCCTGCCCGCGCGCGACGATCGTGACCTTCTGAACCGGCTGCGGCTCGCCCACCAGGTGGGAGACGAGCGCGTGGCCCGCCTCGTGGTAGGCGATGACCCGCTTCTCCTTCTCGGTCATCGTCTTGCGCTGCTGGAGCCCTGCGACGACCCGCTCGAAGGCCTCCTCGAAGTCCTCGTTGCGAATCAGATCCTGTTCGTCCCGTCCAGCGAAGATCGCAGCTTCGTTGCAGAGGTTCGCGAGGTCGGCGCCCGTGAGCCCGGAGGTCTGGCGCGCGATCTTGCTCAGATCGACGTCGTTCGCCAGCGGCTTCCCGCGGCTGTGCACGGCGAGGATCGACTCGCGACCGGCGAGGTCGGGAGGGCCGACCAGCACCTGTCTGTCGAACCGCCCGGGCCGAAGCAGCGCCGGGTCGAGGTCCTCGATCCGGTTCGAAGCGCCGATGATGACGACCTCGGCCGCCGATGCGAAGCCGTCCAGCTCGACCAGGAGCTGGTTCAGAGTCTGGTCGTGCTCGCGGTTGAAGCTCCCGCCCGAGCGGCGCATGCCGACCGCGTCAAGCTCGTCGATGAAGACGATGGCGGGCGCGTTCTTCCGCGCCGTCTCGAAGAGCTTGCGGATCCGCGACGCGCCGAGTCCGGCGAACATCTCGACGAACGCCGACGCGCTCTGCGAGTAGAAGTTGGCCCCCGACGCGTGGGCGACCGCCTTGGCCAGCAGGGTCTTCCCGGTTCCGGGCGGCCCGTACAGGAGGATGCCCTTCGGCACCCGTGCCCCCAGCCGCGCAAAACGCTGCGGGTCCTGGAGGAAGGCGACCACCTCCTCGAGCTCGGCCTGGGCCTCGTCAACGCCGGCGATGTCGGCCCACGTGACTGACGACTTCGACTCAGGCGCGACGACGTTCGGCTTCACGCGCGGCATCAGCGCGAGCGTCCTCCAGAGGATGTAGACGATCAGGGCGAAAAAGATGAGCGGAAGCCACGTAAGGGCAAAGGCCCCTACGGCGTCAAGCCAGTCTCCGACGTTCCCCACGACCTCTGCATCGGCGGAAACGGCCGGGTTCTAAAGCACGGGCTCCAGACGATCGTTGGGCCTCAGCTCGCGCCCCACCTTCGCCGCCGGCTTCCCGTCGGCGAGCACGATGTCCCCGGTGAAATCGTTCTCCCCGCGGATCAGCGCCGAGCCGACGCCGTAGGAGTCGACCGGGACGCCGCGGGCCTCGAATTCCTGGATCCGCTCGACGTCGAAGCCGCCCGAGACCACGATCCGCACGTGCTCGTACCCCTCGCCGTCGAGGGCCTCCCGCACCTTGCGGACCAGCCGCTCGTTGACGCCGCGAGGGTCGAAGTAGCCCATCTCGTCCCAGAGGGAGCGATCGACGAGCGTCCGCGACGTGTCGAGACGCACGCCCCAGAGACGGTCACCGAGCGCACGTGCCACCTCGAGCGAGGTTCGAACTGAGTCGTTCTCGAAGTCGACGAGCACCACGACGTTCGTCTCGTCCTGGAAGTGCTCGGCGAACCGTGTCGCGGCCAGGACGGTGTCCCCGTGGTAGGCGGCGATCAGCGAATGGGGAACGGTGCCGATGCCGCGACCTCCCCACCAGGAAGCCTGTGCCTCAGTCGAGACGCCGATCGCCCCTGCGACGTGCGCGGCGTAACCGTCGCCCGTCTGGACGCGGTGGTGGTCGTGACGAGCCGGGAAGAAGAGGATCGGCTTCCCGTTCGCCGCCTCGACCACACGGCTGACGTTCGTCGAGATGAGCGTCCGCCGCGCGAGGACGCCCAGGTACGCCGTTTCGAGGTGGGCGAAAAGCGTGTAGTCGCCCTCGATCGTCATCACCGTCTCGTAGGGCTCGACCGGGTCGCCGTCGTAGAGAGCGCACACGGTCAGACCGTCCCAGTCGTGCGAGCAGAGCTTCAGGATCGCGATCGCCTCGTCCATCCCGCCGAGGATCGCCCGCTTCTTCTGGAAGACCTGCATGAGCACCTGCGGCTGTCTGCCGTCGCGAACGAGCGTCTCGCGCGCGTGGTTGAAGTAGACGTCCGAGTAATAGCCCTCCCGCATCTTGTCGACCGGAAGATCGAAGATCTCAGGCGGGAGGCGGCGCTTCGTCTCGATCGCCATCGTCCGGCGATTGTAGGGCCCAGGTCTCGAGCCGCAGGCACTCCTGGAGAGCCGCCTGCGCGACATCGAGCTGCTCGCTGGACGGCTCGGCGGTCACGACGCGGTGCTGGAGCTCGTGGCCCGGCCGGGCGAGCGCCCGCGAGACCGGGTGCTTCTCGTGC
>DASQGA010000075.1:0-4535 GCA_035632855.1 Gaiellaceae bacterium
AGGTCCCCGAGGTGGAGCGTCTCTCCCTGGGCGAGCCCGCAGGCCTCCCCGTAGATGGCACGCGCAGCGGAACCGTAGCGGAGGATCGGGTCGAGAACGCCGTGCAGGAACCCCTGCGCCTCGTTCAAGAGCACGCCGCGCCGGGCGAGCTCGATCGCAGGCTGGAACAGAACGTGCCAGGGCAGGCGCGCGTAGAGGCGGTGTGCCTCCGAAAGCCCGGCGACAGCACCGGGCACTGCGCACGACGCACCACCGACCAGGAACACCTGGGATGTCGTCCCGTCGAAGGAGACTGCGACCTCTTCCATGGGCGCTCGGTTCTCGTCCGGGAAACCCTTTCCCGGCACCGCCACGAAGAAGTCGAGCAGCGTGTCGGGCCGCCCTCGACTCGTCCTGGACCGGTGCACGAGCAGGAAGCCGCCGCCTCCCGGGCCCGTCAGCGGGCTCTCGGCAACCCAGGAGACACAAGCAGCTGCGATGCAAGCATCGACCGCGTTCCCGCCTTCGGAGAGGATGCGCGCGCCGGCCTCGGCGGTCAATGGGTGTCCGGCCGCGATTGCGCCCTTCATCGGAAGAGCCTAGATGGTTGCAGGGCCGATTAGTTCTAGAACTCGTTTCAGAATGACGCTTCGCCGCCGGGGTGTGTGATGGACGTCGCGATGCAAGGACGCAGGGCGTGCTCGTAGCCGGAAGCTACGGGCGGAACCAAGGACGCGGCAGCGCGGCGTCCAGCGCTGCCCGGCGGCTCAAGGCTTCGTTTTGAAACGAGTTCCTAAAGGTCGCGGAGGAAGCTCGGCGGCTCCAGAGGCTCCTCGCTACGACCGGGCTCCAGGGTCGCCCGTGGCGCGGGCCGCCTGCCCGTCTTACCGATCCCGGTCGCGACGACCGTGACCCAGACCTGACCCGTGAGCCTCGGGTCGATGGTCGCACCGAAGATGATGTTCGTGTCCTCGGTGGCGGCGCTCCGGATCTCCTCCGCGGCGGCGTTGACCTCCTGCAGGGTCAGATCTTCGCCGCCGGCGATCGACAGGAGGATGCCCTTCGCCCCGACGATCTCGGTGTCGATCAGCGGCGACTGCAACGCTCGGGTAGCGGCTTCCGTGCCGCGGTTCTCGCCCGTTGCGAAGCCGATCCCCATGAGGGCCGAGCCCGCGTCGCTCATGATCGTGCGTACGTCGGCGAAGTCGAGGTTGATGAGCCCAGGCGTCGTGATCAGGTCGCAGATGCCTTGGACACCCTGCCTCAGGACGTCGTCGGCGATCCGGAAGGCGTCGAGCATCGAGGTCGACCGGTCGAGCACCTCGAGCAGCCGGTCGTTCGGAATCACGATGACGGTGTCGCAGACCCGCCGGAGCTCGTCCACTCCCGCGTCTGCCTGGCCGCGCCGCCGCGTCCCCTCGAACCGGAACGGCAAGGTGACGATGCCGACCGTGAGGGCACCGAGCTCCCGGGAGATGCGCGCCACGATCGGGGCCGCGCCCGAGCCTGTGCCACCCCCCTCGCCCGCAGTCACGAAGACCATGTCCGAGCCGCGAAGGACGTGCTTGATCTGGTCGTACGCGTCCTCGGCCGATTTGCGGCCGACCTCGGGGTCGGCACCCGAGCCGAGGCCCTGAGTCAGGTCGCGCCCGATGTGGAGCTTGATGGGCGCGTCCGAGCTCCGGAGCTGCTGAATGTCGGTGTTCACGCCCACGAACTCGACCTGGGAGATGCCGGCCTCGATCATGCGGTTGACCGCGTTCAGCCCGCCGCCGCCAACCCCGACCACGCGAATGATAGCCAGGTATGCGGACGAGTCGGATCGCGGCGCTCGATGAAGGCGCTGCGGATCAGCCATCCTCGTCACGGGCGGCTCGAGCCAGTTGTGATCCCTTTCCTCGCGCGGGGACTCCTCCGGCTGGGGCGCCGAGGCGGCCTGTGCCGCCTGACCTCCCTGCGCGGCCTGCGCTGGTGCCTCGACCGGGTCCGGAGCGGTGGCTTCAGGCCCGGCGTGCTCGGCGGTAGGTAGATCCTCGACCGGTGCTGGCTCGCGGGCGGACTCCTCGCGACCCGACAGCCGCTGGGCCGCTTCCGTCGCCTTGAACAGCTCGGCGAGGGGGCCTTCGCGCATGCTAACTCGGCGTCGAGCCATTGAGCACCTCCTTGGCTAGGTCGCGGTACGCTTGCGCGGCCGGGCCGGACGGGTCGTACTTGAGTACCGAGCTGCCCTGGACAGGCGCCTCGGCGTAGCGGATCGTCTTCTTGATCTTCGTGTCGAAGACGAGGTTGCCGAAGTTCTCCTTCAGCATCTCGATAGCTTCCTTCGCGTGGAGCGTCCTACCGTCGAACATGGTCGGGAGGATGCCCCTGATCTCGACCGACGGATTCAGATTCTCGCGGATCATCTGAAGCGTTCCCTCGAGCTGCACGAGGCCGCGAAGAGACAGGTACTCGCACTGGACCGGAACGATCACGTGGTCCGACGCCGTTAGCGCGTTGATGGTGAGGAGGCCGAGCGACGGCGGGGTGTCGATCAGGATGTAGTCGTACTCGTTCCGGACGGGCAGCAGCGCCTTCTGGAGGGCGCGCTCTCGTCCGATCATGCTCGAGAGGGCGAGTTCCGCGCCCGCGAGATCAATAGACGAGACGGCGATGTCGACCTCCGCTCGACGGATGACCTCCGTGATCGGGAGCGCGTGCACGAGGACGTCGAACATGGAGCGGTCGACGGTGTCGGGATCCATCCCCTGGCTCATCGTGAGGTTCCCCTGAGGATCGAGGTCGACAGCGAGAACCCGGTGGCCGAGCTCCTGGAAGGCAACGCCGAGGTTGAGCGTGGTCGTGGTCTTGGCCACGCCGCCCTTCTGGTTCGCAAACGAGATGACCTGTCCCAGCGTCACTCCTTGAGAGGCAGGCGCTTGCTTGCGCGAGCGCGAGAGGGTGTTCAGTAGGCTCATCCGGAGCCTTCCTTTCGAGTCAGGCTAGCATAATCCTCCCGCGCCAAATGACGCGGATTCCCGCATGGGGTAAGGCGAGGGAACCCGTCGACCTCTCCCGCATCTCCCTGCTGGGGCTTAGAGCCGGGGCGCTGCCTCGGCGGCGACACCGTCGCGGCCGGCGACGTACCCACGATCCCGTCCGAGGATGAAGCCGATGAGCAGCATGGTCAGGGCGAGAACGAAGTGGAGCCAGTTCGCAGCTGAGTTGACGCCGATGATGTTCGCGCTGCTATCCAGATCGATCAAGAGCCCGTAGAGCCAGACCACGATGTACACGAGGCCGCCGCCGATGAAATAGGCCCACGATCCGTTCCAGGTCCGGGCGAGCGCCAGGCCGAGGAGCCCGTACAGCAGGTGCACGACGTTTTCGAGCCAGTTGACCCCGAGGATGCCGAGCACCTTCGCGCCGACGTCGCCGAACTCTGTTAGCCGGTCGTAGTCTGACGTGATCCCGGGGATGAAACCGAGGATCGTGACCAAGAGGAAAACGATCCCGAAGAGCATCGCCACCTTCTGGATCGGTGCCCGGTCAAGCGTTGCCTTCCGCGTTTCGACCATCTTCTCCCTCCTCGTTGCCGCGTGAGCAGCCATTCCGAACCCGCTGGCGAGAACGCTAGCGGCGCAACGCAAGCAACGAAAGCATCTCGAAGCACGCGTTCGCCGCAACGAACGCCGTCTGCCCGGCGGGGTCAAACGGCGGCGAGACCTCGACACAGTCGAAGCCTCGAAAGTCGAGCCCCGCGAGCGAGCGGACGTACGTCAGCGCTTCCCGGCTCGACGGCCCGCCCACCTCGGGCGTGCCGGTGCCCGGCGCGTACGCCGGGTCAACGAAGTCGATGTCGAAGGACAGGAAGCACGGCGCGTCTCCGACCCGATCCCGCACGCGCTGCGAGAACCCAGCCGGCCCGAGAGCCGCCAGCTCTTCGTACGTGAGAGCGTCGAGACCGAGCTCGGCTGGGTACCCGACCTCCTCGGCCGACCCAAGCGAGCCGCGTAGGCCGGCCTGCACCGACCGGGACGGGTCGACTAGCCCCTCCTCGACCGCACGCCGAACGACGCTCCCGTGAAAGAGCTTTTGCCCGAAGTACTCGTCCCAGAGGTCGTGATGCGAGTCGAGTTGGATGAGCGCGAGCGGTCCGTGCCTCCGCGCCAGGGCCCTCAGCTCTGCCAGAAGGACGGTGTGGTCGCCGCCCAGGCAGAGCATCGTCACCCCCGCGTCGACCACCTCGGCGAGCGCACGTTCCGACCGCTCGAGGGAGTCTGCCGTCGAGCCGGGCACGGTCGGCACGTCCCCGTAGTCAACGAGCGAGAGCCGCTCGACGACGTCGACCCTAAGCAGCGGGTTGAAGTTGCGGAGCATGACCGAGGCCGACCGGATGCCCTCCGGGCCGAACCGCGCCCCCGACCGGTACACGACCGCACCATCGGTTGGGATGCCGACGATCGCGACGTCGACACCCTCCAGATCCCGCACATGGGGCAAGCGCATGAAGGTGCGAGGGCCAGAGAACCGCGGCGTCTCGAAGGCGTCCGGCGGTCCGTACCTCGGCATTCGGA
>DASQGA010000076.1:0-2673 GCA_035632855.1 Gaiellaceae bacterium
GCACTTCGGACGCTCGCTGGCGCTCCTCCGGGAGCTCGACGACGCGCAGACCGAGGGTCAGGTCGTCGCCAACGTCGGCCTCGTTCACGGTCGCCGCGGTCGCCGCCAGCAGTCGGCCGAATGCCTCCGCGCAGCGCTCGAGAAGCTCAGCCCCGAGACGCCGGACTACCGCCGGGTCGAAGAGCACTTGCGCCGCGCCAGCTAGTGCGTTGCCGCGGCCCGCTCGTCGGTTGCCCATGCGCTGACGTAACTGCGGGAGCGCTCGATCATTTCCTCTTGACGTTCCGCCTCCACCTCGAGCCGAATCGCGTGGACTAGCAGGTCGTCGAACTCCGGACTTTCGAAGTAGTCGACCGCCAGCTCGTCGAGGTGCGGCAGGGCGGCCGCGCGGAACGCCGCGAACTCACCGGTCTGAAAGTACGCATCGGCGAGCTTTCCGTAGCGTTCGAGCTTATTCTCGTAGCTCAGGTCGTCGCGGTCGGCGATCTCGAAGTAGTCCCTCGTGTTCTGGTTGATCTTCATCGTCCGGCCCGTCACGGTGCAGAAGGCACACCAAGCGACGAGCGACTTGATCGCCCACGGGAAGAAATAGTGGAGGCTGACGAGCGCGATGTCCGGCGAGGCGTTCGCGTAGTCGATCGGAAGCGCGCGCCCATCCTTCACGATCACCTCGCACGAGTTGAACTCCCAGCGGAAGAAGGCGTTGACGAGGCGGCTGATCGTCGCGAGTTCACGCTCGGTGTCCGCCGCTAGGAAGCCGTGGTCGACGAGATACCGATAGTGGCCGTGCTGGCTCGGGTCGAACTTCATGACCATCGTCTGCGGCCCGATCGAGAGGCTGCGCGTGAAGACGTCGTAGTCCTCGACGGAGGCTTGTAGATGCATCAGGCGCTCGCCGGACTCGTCGTAACCGCGGTGGAGCTCCGCGCTGTCGGCCACTCGGGTGACGCCGACCCACGCTCCCCCGTCGAACGGCTTCATGAAGATCGGGTAGCCGATCCGCTCCGCGACTTCGTCGAGGTTGAAGGGTGGGTTGTAGCGTTCGGCCATCCGTACGTAACGAGGGTTTCCGGGGGGAACCCGGTGTGGGACCAGCCACGTCTCGGGCACTTCGAAACCGAGCCTCATCATCGCGCAGTAGGCCGCGTGCTTCTCCATCGCCTGGAAGGTGAACGGGTTGTTGAGCAAGTAGACGTCGTCCATGAGCGCCACTTTCTTCAGCCACTCGCGGGGCAGGTCGTACCACCAGGCGAGCCGGTCGATGACAAGCGAGTAGCGCGGGACCTGACGGAGGTCGAACGGCTCGTTCGTGATCCGGGTGCTCGTTAGCTCGTGCATCTCGCCGCCGTATAGAACGGGGCCGACGCCCCGGAGCACAGCCTCGAACGCGGTCGGCCAGTCCTCCTCCGCCGCCAAGAGCAGCCCGATCAAATTCCGTCTGGCCATCGCGC
Source organism: Gaiellaceae bacterium (assembly GCA_035632855.1). GTDB lineage: Bacteria > Actinomycetota > Thermoleophilia > Gaiellales > Gaiellaceae > DASQGA01. The sequence goes on from DASQGA010000076.1 coordinate 1,452, forward strand.
CTAGCCTGGGGTGAGTCTAAGCCTCCGGGTGCGACCACAGGTTTCGTCGTATGCTCGACTTCGATGACGCACGTCTCGAGCGAGACTCCGGCTTCTCCCTCCGCCCGCTCGGCACGCTGGCTCGCGCTGCCGCTCCTGCTGGGCGCTCTCGTTGCGCTCACCGCCGGATTGACGGCGCGGTCGCAACTGATAGAGCCGGGGGCCCTCCCTGGCGACTACATCAGGCTCTTCTTCAGCGATCCGCTGCATCTCAAGGTGTGGTTCGCCTCCGCGGCGGTCGCGCTGGCCCTCGCGCAGCTGGTCACGGCCGCCTGGATCTTCGGGAAGCTGCCCTGGCCGCGTCCGGCCTGGATCCCGTTCCTGCACCGGTGGGTCGGCAGGCTCGCCCTCCTGTGCACTATCCCGGTCGCCTACCACTGCATCTTCAGGCTCGGCTTTCAGACCGCCGACACCCGGGTCCTCGCCCACTCGCTCTTTGGCTGCGCGGTCTACGGCGCGTTCGCCGCCAAGATCACGATTGTACGACTGCACCGCTTCCCACGGTGGGTGTTGCCGACTGCCGGCGGGCTCCTCTTCGCGATGCTCGTCGGGGTCTGGTACTCGAGCGCGCTCTGGTTCTTCCGAACAATCGGGGTCGAGATCTAGATGGTTGGTCGGTAATTGGCGTGCCCGCGGGGACGGGCCAGACCAAGCCAGGGTGCGCCATCGTCCGCAGGCAAGGCTAGAAGCCTTGACAAGGGCGAGGGTGCGGCCTGGTGCCGCGTCAGGGCCGCCATCCGAGGGTGCGGTAATTGTCGATCAACCATCTAAGACAGGCGGAGCCCGCCGGACTTTCGTCGGTCGGCGATCGCTAGGCGGTTGCCGTTTCGGGCATCAGGCCGAGCTGCGTCATGACCTGAACCTGGTCGAAGTAGAGACGTGTATCGGCAACTGCGCCGCCCTCGACGCGAAGGATCTGGACGCCGCGTCCGCTCAGCCGGCGATGCGTCGCCGGGATGTCTCCCGTGGGCGTTGAGAGCGTGTCCTCGTGATCCCCCTCGAAGGTGAACTCCTGCACGATCCAGTCGCCAGCCTGCAACTCGTTACTGACCGTGATCCGGGCGTTAGGGAACGCGTTCAGCCAGGCCATCGCGTACTGCGTGGCAGCCTCCCGCCCTTCGACCCGGACGTCGCCGGGTGCCTCGAAGATCGCGTTCTCGGCGTTCAGCTCACGGATCCGGCC
>DASQGA010000077.1:0-5916 GCA_035632855.1 Gaiellaceae bacterium
CGGCGACTCGACTTCGGGGATCTCCTCGGCCTCCGGACTCTCGAGCGCGGCGTCGCCGTTCGTCTCCGGCTGTCCGCCGAAGTCGAGGTCGAGTAGGCCGAGATCTGGACTGCCGTCGGAGCCGATCTCCTCGAGCGCCGCTAGGAGTTGCTCCTCCGTCGCCGGGCGCGTATACGCGGAGACGGGCACCTTGTCGCTCGGACCAATGTCGACCTGGCGGTACTTCTTGAGCCCCGTCGCGGCCGGGATCAGCTTCCCGATGATGACGTTCTCCTTCAGGCCGAGGAGGCGGTCGACCTTGCCTTCGATGGAGGCGTCGGTCAGCACCTTCGTCGTCTCCTGGAAGGAAGCGGCCGAGAGGAAGGACTCCGTGGCGAGGGAGGCCTTCGTGATGCCCAGGATGAGCGGCTCGAACGTGGCCTGTTCGCCCTTGGCCTTCTTGACGCGCACGTTCTCTCGCTCGAGGACCACCTTGTCGACGAGTTGCCCCGGAAGGAGGTCGGTCGTACCGGCCGACTCGACCCGCACCTTCTTCATCATCTGGCGGATGATCAGCTCGATGTGCTTGTCGTGGATGTCCACACCCTGCGACCGGTATACCCGCTGCACCTCGTCGACTAGGTAAACCTCGACCTCCGTCGCGCCCTTGAGGCGCAGAAGGTCGGCCGGGGTCAGCGAGCCCTCGTGGAGGGCGTCGCCCGGCTCGACGACCTGCCCGTCGGCGACCAGGAGCCTGGTACGCCGTGGGATCAGGTAGGAGACGTCGCCGAGAGGCTCGCCCTTCTCATCGACCCCATCGGGGTGGATCGTCAGCCTGATCGAGCGCTCGGTGTGCTCCAGGGAGGCGGTTCCGCCAATCTCGGCGAGCTTCGCAGCTCCCTTTGGGTTCCGGGCCTCGAAGATCTCGACGACCCGCGGGAGACCGTGGGTGATGTCCGCCCCGGCCACACCACCCGTGTGGAACGTCCGCATCGTGAGCTGCGTGCCGGGCTCGCCGATCGACTGGGCAGCGATGATTCCGACCGCGTCACCGATCTCGCATGGCTTCCCAGTGGCCAGGAACGTCCCGTAGCACCGGCGGCAGACCCCGAACTCGCTCCGGCACTTGAGCACGGAGCGGATGGGGACACCCATCGCGGCGGCAACCTCGGGCTCGAGCTCGGCCTGGACGCGCTGGAGCGCGGCATTCGTGATCAGCTCGCCCCGTTCGAGGAGCACGGTCTTCCCGGGCTTCCCGTCCTTGAGCGGCTTGTGGAGGTCGACTGCTACCAGCCGCCCCGGCAGCGACCGGTTGACTCCGTCCGCGGTCATGAGCGGAAGGTCGATGTGCTCCTTGGTGCCACAGTCCTCGTCGCGGACGATGACGTCCTGCGACACGTCGACGAGGCGCCGGGTGAGGTACCCGGAGTCCGCCGTGCGAAGGGCTGTGTCGGCGAGGCCCTTGCGGGCTCCGTGCGTCGAGATGAAGTACTCGAGCACAGAGAGGCCCTCCATAAAGTTCGCCTTGATCGGGCGCTCGATGATGTCGCCCTTCGGATTCGCCATGAGGCCGCGCATACCGGCGAGCTGGCGGATCTGCTTGAAGGAGCCACGGGCGCCCGAGCTGGCCATCATGTAGATGGGGTTGAGCTCGTTGAGGTTCTTCTGCATCGCGTCAGCGACCGTGTCGGTCGCCTCCGTCCAGGTGTCGACGATCCGGTCCTTCCGCTCCTCCTCCGTGATCAGACCGCTCTGGTACTGCTCCTCGATCTTCTGGACCCGGCCCTCGTAGTCCGCGAGAATCTCTTCCTTGTTCTCCGGGATGACGATGTCGTTCTTCGAGATCGTGATCCCGGCCTGGGTCGCGTAGTGGAATCCGAGCTCCTTGATCGCGTCGAGGACGGAGGAGAGCGCGAGTGCGCCGTACCTCTCCACGAGCTCGGAGATGAAGTCGTTCGTCTCCTTCTTGCCGAGCGTCCGGTTCATGAACGGCTGCGCGGCCGGATCGAACCCTTCCCCGATCGCGGTCGCAAGGGCCTGGATGATGTCCTCGTTGAAGATGACCCGGCCCGGCGTCGTCAGGATCAGATCACCGTTTCGCTTGTACTCGATCGGCTCCGTGAGCTGAACCTGCTTCGCGTCCAGAGCGAGGAGGACCGTGTCCTCTGAGCCGAAGCGGGTCGGGCGTGGGTCGAGTCCCTCGACGGTGCTCTCGGCGAGGTCGATCGGCGAGTACGTCAGGTAGTACGTTCCGAGCACCATGTCCTGGGTCGGCGTGGTGAGGGGCTTTCCGTGCGCCGGCGAGAGGATGTTGTTCGCCGAGAGCATGAGGATCCGCGCCTCGGCCTGCGCTTCAGCCGAGAGCGGGAGGTGGACCGCCATCTGGTCGCCGTCGAAGTCCGCGTTGAACGCGTGACAGACGAGCGGGTGGATCTGGATCGCCTTGCCCTCGACGAGCACCGGCTCGAAGGCCTGGATCCCGAGGCGGTGAAGGGTCGGCGCTCGGTTCAGGAGCACGGGGTGCTCGGCGATGACCTCCTCGAGGACGTCCCAGACCTCCGGCGCCATCGAGTCGACGTGCTTCTTGGCCGCTTTGATGTTCTGGACGGTCTTCCGCTCGACGAGCCGGCTCATGATGAACGGCTTGAAGAGCTCGAGCGCCATCAGCTTCGGCAGGCCGCATTGGTGGAGCTTCAGCGTCGGGCCCGACACGATGACCGAGCGGCCCGAGTAGTCGACCCGCTTTCCGAGCAGGTTCTGGCGGAAGCGGCCCTGCTTGCCCTTCAGCATGTCGGAGAGCGACTTGAGCGCCCGGTTTCCGGGGCCAGTGACGGCGCGGCCGCGACGACCGTTGTCGAAGAGCGCGTCGACGGCCTCCTGGAGCATCCGCTTCTCGTTGTTCACGATGATCTCGGGAGCGCCGAGATCGAGCAGCCGCTTCAGGCGGTTGTTCCGGTTGATGACGCGCCGGTAGAGGTCGTTCAAGTCGCTCGTCGCGAAGCGGCCACCATCGAGCTGCACCATCGGACGAAGCTCCGGCGGGATGACCGGGATCGCCTCGAGCACCATCCACTCTGGCTTGTTCTCGGACGTGATGAAAGCGCTCACGACCTTCAGGCGCTTGATCGCGCGACTCTGCTTCTGGCCCTTCGAGGTCGCGATCGTCTCTCGGAGCGAAGCGCCCTCCGCGTCGAGGTCGAGGTCGCGAAGAAGATCGCGGATGGCCTCGGCCCCCATGCCACCGCGGAAGTAAACGCCGAAGCCGTACGGCGAGCCGAACCGGTCCTTCAGCTCTCGGAACAGCATCTCGTCGTTCACAACCTGCTTGGGCTCGAGGTCTGTGAAGAGCTGCCACGTCTGCTCGAGGCGGTTCACCGCGTCGACGGCGGCCTCGCGCGCATCCTCGCGGCGAGACTCCATGTCGAGATACATCTCTCGGACCTTCAGCGACCACTGAACGATCGCGTCGAGATCCTCCTTCTGCATCCGGCTCTCGGTCTTCAGGCAGAGGTCGTTCGCAAGCTCGCGCACGACGTCCGGGCCTTCGTCGGACGGGGTCGTCTCGAGAAGCTCGCGGAGGAGCCCGTTGCCGAGCTCCCGCGCCTTCTCCAGATTCTTCTGGTCGATCGAGGCAACCAGCTCGGCGTCGTCGCCCTCGAGTTCGCCGCCGGTCAGCAGGGCCTCCTGCACCTTGTTCAGATGCTTCGTGACGGCGCCCTTCTTCGCGCCGCTTGCCTTGTCGTACTCCTTCTGGAGCGGCGAGAGGGCCTCGCGAACCTGGATCGCCGCATTCGCGACGGTGTCGAGCTCGCGGGGCGTCAGCTGGCGGTCCTTCCGGATCGCCGCGGTCCGCACCAGCTCACGGATCTTCTTGGAGTCCTCGGTCGTGATCTTGCTCGCGACGTCGACGAAGAGGCCACCGACGAGCGTGCGGGCGTCCTCGAGCGTTGGAAGCCCCTGCTCCTCTGCCCAGGACACGAGACCACGTCCCCAGAACTCATCGTCCTCGTCGAAGTTGCGCTCCTTGCCCTTCGCGAAGAAGTCGCGGCGCCGGGCGAGTCTCTGCTCGAGTGCGGCGAGCGCCTCGTCGCGGTCGACGTGGATCCGCTCGGATTCACCACGGACCTTGTCCTCGAGGTCGGCGAGGTCCTTGGCGCGCTGCTCGACGTCGACCGCCGTGACGATCGACGCAGCGAAGTAGAGAACCTTCTCGAGCTCCTTGGGGGCGATGTCGAGCAGGTAGCCGATCCGGCTCGGGACACCCTTGAAGAACCAGATGTGCGAGACGGGCGCGGCCAGGTCGATGTGGCCCATGCGCTCGCGACGGACCTTCTGCCGCGTCACCTCGACACCGCAGCGCTCGCAGATGATGCCCTTGTAGCGGACGCGCTTGTACTTGCCGCAGTAGCACTCCCAATCCTTGGTCGGACCGAAGATGCGCTCGCAGAAGAGCCCGTCCTTCTCGGGCTTCAGCGTGCGGTAGTTGATGGTCTCGGGCTTGGTGACCTCGCCTGAGGACCAGTCGCGAATCTGCTTGCTCGACGCGAGACCGATGCGAATCGCGTCAAAGTTGTTGATGTCGATCAAAGCTCTCTCCGCCTCTTTCCTGTCGCGCGGTGGTGGGCGAGGCCGCTGCCCCGTCCATTCGACGTCGTCTGCTTACTCCTCGATCTCGAGATCGGCCAGGTCAGGTGCTTCTGCGAACGGTCCCGCGACGTCGGCTGCCTCCTCGGCCGCGGACTCCCCGCCCGTGAGGTCGGGCGAGTCCTCAGCGACGTCGACGAGCGTCTCGTCCGAGGGGAGCGCGACGCCGCCACCCTCGTCCATCCCCGCCTCGCCGGCCTCGAGCTCCTGCGCGTCAGGCGCGCGAGCCGCGGCGCGAAGTGACCCCGGCGAAAGGTCGATGCCGAGCTCCTCCGCCGCGCGAAGAAGCTCGTCGTCCTCCTCGCGGACCTCGACCTCGCGTCCCTCCTCCGAGATGACGTGAATGTCGAGCGCCAGAGACTGCATCTCCTTCAGGAGCACCTTGAAGGACTCAGGGATCGAGGGCTCGGCAATGTTCTCGCCCTTCACGATCGCCTCGTACGCCTTCACACGCCCGACCGTGTCGTCGGACTTGATCGTGAGCATCTCCTGGAGCGTGTAGGCGGCGCCGTACGCCTCGAGTGCCCACACCTCCATCTCGCCGAAGCGCTGGCCGCCGAACTGCGCCTTGCCGCCCAGTGGCTGCTGGGTGACGAGCGAGTAGGGGCCGGTCGACCGGGCGTGAATCTTGTCGTCCACCAGGTGGAGCAGCTTCAGGATGTACATGAAGCCGACGGTGACCTTCTGATCGAAGGGCTCGCCCGTGCGCCCGTTGAAGAGCCGCACCTTGCCGGACGTGCGCCGGCCGGGGCGCCGCTTCATGTCGACCTTGAACTTGATCGGCGACTTCGGATTCTGCCGCGTCCATTCGATGAGCGCCTCGTCGACCTCGGTCTCGGTGGCGCCGTCGAACACCGGGGTCGCGATCGGCGTCGGGCCATTCTTCTCACCGTTCTCGGAGAAGACGCCATGCGCAGCCGCCCAACCGAGATGTGTCTCGAGGATCTGGCCGATGTTCATCCGGCTCGGCACGCCGAGCGGGTTCAGGACGACGTCGACCGGGGTGCCGTCTTCGAGGAAGGGCATGTCCTCCTCGGCGACGATCCGTGAAATGACGCCCTTGTTCCCGTGGCGGCCGGCGAGCTTGTCGCCCTCCGCGATCTTGCGCTTCTTCGCCACGTAGACGCGCACGAGCTCGTTGACACCCGGTGAGAGGTCGTCTCCGCTGTCGCGGGAGAACGTCTTCACGTCGATGACCTTGCCGCCCTCGCCGTGCGGGACCTTCAGCGACGTGTCGCGAACCTCGCGCGCCTTCTCCTTGAAGATGGCGCGGATCAGCTTCTCCTCCGCGGT
>DASQGA010000078.1:0-4136 GCA_035632855.1 Gaiellaceae bacterium
GGGCCGGAAGGCCTTCCCGAGCTCGCCAGCGGCTGCTCCTCCGATCTCAGCCGCGAGCTCTTCGGTCGCCTCCACGCCGGCGCGGAGCGTGCAGAAGACCCACGCCACCTCGCCCTTGACCTCGTGTGGGATCCCGACCGCCGCGGCTTCCGTCACCGCCGGATGGCCGATGACGGCCGACTCGATCTCCGCGGGGCCGATGCGCTTCCCCGCGAGGTTCAGGGTGTCGTCCGAGCGCCCGTGGAGGAACCAGTAGCCGTCCTCGTCGACGGAGGCCCAGTCGCCGTGCACCCAGATGCCGGGAAGCCGGCGCCAGTACGCATCTAGGTAGCGCTCCGGGTCCTTCCAGATCCCGCGGGTCATGCCGGGAAACGGCTTCCGGCAGACGAGCTCACCCACTTCGCCCCGCACCGACCGACCCTCCTGATCGACGACGTCCATCGCCATCCCGAGCGCGGGCCCGCCGAGAGAGCAAGACTTGATCGGGACCGCGGGCGTCGGGGAGAGAAAGCAGGCTCCCACCTCGGTGCCGCCGGAGCAGTTGATGATCGGGCAGCGGCCACCGCCCACCTGCTCGAAGAGCCAGCGGTACGGCTCGGGGTTCCACGGCTCGCCCGTGGTCACGATCGTTCGGAGGGAAGAGAGGTCGCTCGCGGGGTCGCCGTGCTGGAGGAGCGCTCGAATGAGGGTGGGCGAACATCCGAGCACCGTCGCACGCTCCTCCTCGATCAGCCTCCAGAGCCTGTCGTGCGGTCGGTCTGGCGCACCCTCCATGAAGACGAGCCTCGTTCCCAGAGCGCCGCCGCCCACGACCATCCACGGGCCCATGATCCAGCCCATGTCCGTCGAGAAGAGGATCGTGTCGCCCTGGCCCGCATCCGCCTGGTAGGCGACCTCTCTGGCGATCGAGACCAGGAAGCCGCCCTGGACGTGGACGACGCCCTTCGGCTTCCCGGTCGTGCCCGAGGTGTAGGCGAGGAGGTAGGGCGCCTCCGAGTCCACCCAGGCCGGCTCGAGCTCGCCCGGCTGTCCGGCGACGACCTCACTCCAGGTGACGTCCCGGCCCGGCCTCATCGGCACGTCCTTCCGGTCGAGCCGGCTCCAGACGACGACGTGCTCGACCGTCGGCGCCGCGGCCACTGCTTCGTCGACGATCTCCTTCATCGGGACCTCGCGCCCGCGCCGAAACGAGCCGTCGGCTGTCACGACGACCTTCGCCTCCGAGTCCGCGAGCCTGGCGGCGACCGCGGGGCCGGCGAAGCCGGAGAACACGGGCACCTGGATGGCGCCGAGATGCGCGCAGGCGTGCGAGGCGATCGCGACCTCGAGCGACATCGGGAGAAAGAGCGCGACCGCGTCGCCCTCGCCGATCCCGAGCGCCGCCAGGCCCTCGGCGAACCGCGTCACCTCCCGGGAGAGCTCCGCGAAGGTCAGGGTGCGCCGCTCGCCGTCTTCGCCCCTGAACACGGCCGCTTCCGCCTCGGGCGTCCGCTCCGCCCACCGGTGGACGCAGTTCCACGCGATGTTCAGCTTCCCGCCGACGAACCAGGTCGCCCACTCGGGCCCGCGCGAGAGATCCACGACCTGGCGCCACGGCTCCCGGAAATCGAGGTCCATGTCCTCGATCGCCGCGGGCCAGAACCACGCAGGGTCGTCCTGTGAGCGTTGCTGGAACTCCCAGTAGTCCTCGAATCCGTGGCCGCGCATGAAGCGGACGACGTTCGCGCGCTCGAGCACCTCGGGGCTCGGCTTCCAGATGAAGCTCACGCGTCGAAGCGTAGTGTCGTAGGGGCGGGGCATGCCCCGCCCGCGGGCGACGCGGCGTCGCCCCTACGAGGTGACGGGCTGACTCGAGGGGGCGGGCTCGTGCCCTTCGACCTGGAGCTCCGGGACCCACTCGAGCCACGAGGGGAAGTACCAGTTCCAGTCTCCGAGGAGCTTCATGGCGGCCGGCACCAGCACCGAGCGAACGATGGTCGCGTCGAGCAGGAGGGCGATCGCCACTCCGAAGCCCATCTGCTGGAACATGACGAGGTCGCCGGCTGCGAAGCCGGCGAAGACCGCGACGATGATGAGCGCCGCGCCTGTGATGATCCGAGCGGTCGAGCCCACCCCGAACGCCACCGCGCCGGCGGGGTCCCGGGTGGCCGTGAACCGCTCCCGGATCCGGCTGAGCAGGAAGACCTGGTAGTCCATCGAGAGCCCGAACAGGACGGAGAAGAGGAAGAGCGGCACCCAGGCCTCGATCGCGTCTACCTGCTGGAAGCCGAAGATCTCGTTCCCCACTCCTTTCTGGAAGGCGAGCACGAGCAGCCCGTAGGCCGCGCCCACGGAGAGGAGGTTGAGGACGATCGCGAGCGCGGGGACGACGACCGATCGGAAGGCGATCGTGAGGAGGATGAAGCTGAGTCCGAGCACGAAGGCGAAGACGATCGGGAGCCAGCTTCCGATTAGTTCGAAGTAGTCGACGTTCTCGGCCGACTCGCCGGCCACGAGCCCGCGTGCGTCTGTACCCGCGAAGGCGGCCGGGATGTCGGCGCTTCGCAGCGATCTCACGGCGTCATAAGCCTCCGAGCTCGACGAGTCGGTCACCGGAACCATGAACCGGGCGAGGTCTCCGGCGTCGTTTGTCTCGATCGTGGCGCGTCCGAAGATCGGATTCTCCGCGAGGCTCTCCTGTAGGCGCTCGATGCCGCGCTGGACGGCCGGGGACTCGACGTCCCCGTCGACGACGATCTCGACCGGATTCGTCCCGGACTGCGGGAACTCCTCGGAGAGCGCGGTGAACCCCTGCTTGGAGGGGAAGCGGTCAGGCAGGGTGCTGATGCCCGCGAACCCCGTGTTCATGTCGAGGATGGGTACCGCTGCGGCGAGGAGCAGGCCACCGGCCACGAGCAGGCTGACGACCGGGCGGCGCATCACGCGCTTCACCACAGCCGACCAGAAGCGTCCCTCGGCCCCCGCGCTCTCGGCGCTCCGGCCGACGATGGGGATGCGCAGCGAGTTGACGCGGTCGCCGAGCAGGCTGAGCACCGCCGGGAGCAGTGTCAGCGCAGCGAGGACCGAGACGATCCCGACGAGGATGGCGCCCGTCGCGAGGCTCCGGAGGATCGTGTCGGGCACGAGCACCATCCCGATCATGGCCAGAACGAATGCAATGCCGCTGAAGAGGACGGCCCGGCTCGCGGTGGCGCCCGCGGCTGCGATGGCGTCGAGCTTCTCGCGACCCTGGACGCGTTCCTCCCGGTAACGCGACAGGATGAAGAGCGAGTAGTCGATGCCGAGCGCGAGCCCCATGCCCGAGATCATGTTCACGACGAAGAACGAGAGCTCGAAGATCTGGCCGACGAGGGCGGTCAGGGCGACGGCGACCACGATTGCTAGCAGGGCCAGCAGGACGGGGATCAGGCCTGCGACGACTGCCCCGAAGACGAGGACGAGGATGATGAGCGCCGCCGGGAGCCCGATGAGTAGCTCGCCCTTCTGGAGGTCCTCCTCCGAGAGCTTCTCGAAATCGGCGTCGCTCGTGATGCTGCCCGTGATCGAGACGTCAAAGCCGCCGCCGTCGGCCTCGTCCACGACGTCGACGAGCGGGTTGAGGTCCTCCGTGCGAAGCAGGATCGGGACAGCCGTGGCGTGACGGTCCTCAGAGACGAGCGAGTCGTCTCCCGAGGTGAAGAAGCTCTGGGCGTCCGTGACCACGCCGGTCTCGCGACCGCGGTCGAGGAGCGATTGCGCCGTCGCCTCGAACTCCGGATCGTCGACCGTGTACCGGTCCGAGCGAAGGACGACGATCTCGCTGGGCTCGGGCTCGTGCGCTAGCCGCTCGAAGATGAGGTCGGACGCCTGCTTCGACTCGGGATTGTTCGTGACGTCGCTCTCGCTGGTCAGCGCGTCCCCCAGGAAGACCGCGATCAGCCCGAACGACACGACCAGGACGAGCAACCAGGCGGCGATCGTCCGCCAGGGATGGCGGCTCGCGGCTCGAGCCAGGCCTTCGGTGGAGAGAAGCGACGGCAAGCCATTAGGTGGTACCACGCGACCACCTCCGCTCCAAGTCCCGGCTACTCATGCGCGTTTGAAGCGGAAGCGCCCACGCCCGGATGGCGGTGCCTCGACACCGAGCGCAAGTGCGC
>DASQGA010000079.1:0-10284 GCA_035632855.1 Gaiellaceae bacterium
CCAGTTCGCCCGACTCGGGCCCCACGAGCTCGACGCCGCGTTCCCGAAGCTTTGCGACGTTGGCCTGAGTTGCCGGGTGCTCCCACATGCGGACGTTCATCGCCGGCGCGACCAGGAAGGGGCCGCGAAAGGCCAGGGCGGCCTCGGTCAGCACGTTGTCTGCCAGGCCGTGGGCGAGCTTCGCCAGCGTGTTCGCCGAAAGCGGCGCCACCACGAGCAGGTCGACCTGGGCGAGGTGCGGATAGAGCTCCGAGAGCGGCTCCCGGCGCGCCAGCCCGGCGAAGGTCTGGGGCGTGACGAATGCCTCTGCCTCTGGCGTCAAGACCGGCAGCACCTCGTGCCCGTCCTTCACGAGCAGGCGAACGAGCTCGCAGGCCTTGTAGGCGGCGATGCTCCCTGTGACTCCGAGCAGTACCCTCAAGCCTCTCGCCGTCCTCCGAGCTACCGACGACCCCGGTACGAGCGCGCGGCTAGCGCGTGTACTCGTACTTGATCTTGCCCTCGGCGATCTCCTCGAGGGCCATAGTCAAGTAGTTCTTCGAGCGCGACTCGACGAGCGGCGGTGGAAAGTCGTCGAAGGTGCCCTCGCCGAGCTGGTGGTGATAGTTGTTGATCTGCCGGGCGCGCTTCGCAGCGATAATCACGAGCGCGTACCGGGAGTCGACCTCGTTCAGGAGGTCGTCAATGCGTGGATGGATCATGTACGCGACAGTCTAGCGACTGTCTTGATTTCACCGCGGACAACATCCTCGAGCTCGGCGACGGCTCGATCGAGGTCGTCGTTGACCACGACGTAGTGGAAGTCGCCCGCCCGCCGCTTCTGCTCCCGGGCCATCGCCAGCCGCTCGTCGATCTCGCCGGCACTCTCTGTCGCCCGCTCCAGCAGGCGCCGCTCGAGCTCCGGAAGCGGAGCGTCGACGAAGATCGTGACGCTTCCCGGAACCTCGTTTCCAACAGCCAGCGCCCCTTCGAGCTCGAGCTCCAAGACGGGGATCCTGCTCGACTCGGCGATGCGGGCGATCTCCGACCAGAGGGTGCCCGACCGCTGGCCCCATGGGAACCGAACGTACTCGAGCAGTTCCCCGGTTGCCAGACGCCGGTCGAACTCCTCGTCGGTGACGAACCAGTAGTCGCGCCCGTCGATCTCCTCGGGCCGCCGCTCCCTCGTGGTCGCCGAGACGGCCAGCTCGAGCTCCGGGATGCGCGCCAGGAGCCTCGTGATGAGCGTCCCCTTGCCGGCCCCCGACGGGCCGGTCACCACGAAGACCTTGGGGACTCCAGTCAGCGGTGCAGGAGCCCGACCAGCTCCGCCCGCTGGCGCTCCGAGAGCCCGCCCACGGTCTTCGACTGGCTGATCCGGCACTGGTTGAGGAACCGGGCGGCTTTGACGCGGCCGAACTTCGGAACCGCCATGAGGATGTCGATCACCTTCGCCGTCTCGACGTATTCCGGTGGATTCCTGAGGACGCTCTCGATCTTGACGGCGCCGGCCTTCAGGTCCTTCTTCAGCTTCGCGCGGCGAACGCGGATCTCATTTGCCCTGCGGAGTGCCTCCATTCGCTGGTCGAGCGATCTGAGAGGTGCCTGCACCTGCGTCCTCGAAGCCTGCATGGCGCGGCATTCTAGCACCGCCCCGCCCGTGTTCAAGTCGAATCATTTTTGACGTTTTGCAGGTATTTTTGTCTATACGGGCAACAGTGCCACGTCCTGCGTGTGCGCGAGGCCCCGCGCCTCGGCGACATCGGAGAGGCCGATGGCCTCCAGCTCGGAGGCCAGCTCGGCCCGAACCCGAGCGGGCGCCGCGGGCTCTCGGAAGAGGATCGTGCCGAGCCCGACGGCCGAGGCTCCGACGGCGATCAGTTCCAGCGCATGGCGCCCGGACTCGACGCCTCCGACCCCGACGATCGGGAGTTGCGAGACGGTGTAGCACGCATGAACCGCGGCGAGCGCGACCGGGCGAAGCGCAGGCCCGGAGAGCCCTCCGGTCGAGCTCGAGAGCGCCGGGGCAAGCGTCTTTTCGTCGAGGCAAAGACCCCGGATCGTGTTCACGAGGGTGAGCCCGTCCACACCGGCCCGCTCCGCCGCCAGGGCGACGGCCGCAACGTCGGGCAGAGCCGGAGAGAGCTTTGCGTAGAGGGGCTTTGCGGTCGCAGCGCGGGCGCCGGCCACGAGGTCGGTGACGCCCCCATCGGGTGCCTGGACGTTCGGGCAGGAGAGGTTCAGCTCGATCGCCGCCACCTCGGCCCGCTCGTCGAGGCACTCGCAGAGCACTTTGTAATCAGCGGCGGAAAAGCCGCCGACCGAAACCCAGATCGGGACGCCGAGCCGCGCCAGGGCGGGCAGCGACTCGGCCAGGAAGCGGTCGATGCCAGGGTTCGCGAGGCCGATCGAGTTCAGCATCCCGACCTCGGTCTCCGCAATCCGAACGGGAGCGTTTCCCTCCCGGGGAAGCGGCGTGACGGTCTTCGTGACGAAGACATCGAGCGCTCGTGCGACGTCGGGTGCGGCCAGCGCATCGAGGCAGCCGGAGCCGTTCAGGATCATGCGGCGGCAGCCTCTTCAGTCGCGTCCGACACCGTGAGAACGTCGTGCCCCGTCAGCACCGGTCCATCCACGCACAGCCGGCGGAGGTGTCCTCCCAACTCGACGACGCAGCCGTAGCAGGCGCCGAACCCGCAGGCCATCGGCGCCTCCCAGGCGAGCTGGGCCTCAGGGGCGATGCGCGCGACGGCTCGAAGCATCGGCTCGGGCCCGCACGCGAGAAGGTCTCTGGCCGGCTCGAGCGCCTCGGTCACCAGAACGGGGTCGACGACGACCTTCGCCCCGGGGAGAAGAGCGGCGGCCTTCGCGTGGCGCTCGCTCCGGAAGCCGAGGACGACCGGCGCGCCCCCGAGCCGCTCGGCGAGGTACGGGAGGGGGGCGACGCCGATGCCGCCCCCGACCAGGAGAGGGCGGTCGACGTCGAGGCGATAGCCGTTTCCGAGGGGGCCGAGCACGCCGACCTCGTCGCCTTCCTCGAGTGCTACGAGCGCCCGTGTGCCCTTGCCCACGGGATCGATCAGGAACGCCAGCTCACCCGGCGGGGCGAGGCAGAGGCTCATCGGCCTCGGGAGGACGTGACCCGGGGGCGTCAGCATGAAGAACTGCCCCGGCTCACCCGGATCGAGGTCACCGCGACGGACCCGGACCAGCCGGTACGGCCCCACCGGCCCGGCGCCGGTGACGCTAAGCAGTTCTCTTCTCAACCCGCTCCTGCAGGGAGAGCGCATCCTCATGGCGCGCCTCTCCGATCGCATCGACGGCGGCGGCAGCACCCGCGAGTGTGGTCACGCACGGCACGCGGGCGACGAGGGCCGCTTCGCGGATCAGGTAGCCGTCCGAGCGCGCTCCGCTCCCCGCCGGTGTGTTCAGGACGAGATCGCAGCGTCCCCGCCGAATCAGGTCGACGACGGTCGAGCCGCCACCCTCGTCCCCCACCTTCCGAACGCTCGTCACCGGCACGCCCCCGGCCGCGAGCGCGTGCGCGGTGCCCGCCGTCGCGCAGAGCGCAAACCCGAGGCACACCAGCTGGCGGCCCAGCTCGCAAGCCGCCTCCTTGTCCACGTCGCGAACGGAGAGGAAGACCGTGCCTTCCGACGGAAGCGGGCGCCCGGCGGCGCGCTCCGCCTTGGCGAACGCGGTCGGGAAGTCTGCCGCGCTCGCCATGACCTCCCCGGTCGAGCGCATCTCCGGGCCGAGCACGGGATCCGCCCCGGGAAAGCGGGCAAAGGGAAAGACTGCAGCCTTGACGCTCGTCTGCCTGGTGGCGCCCTCGGCGGGGAGAGCGAGGCCCGAAAACCGCTCCCCCGCCACCAGCCGGCAGGCGGACTCGACCAGGTTGATCCCAAGGGCCTTGCTCGCGAAGGGTACCGTCCTCGAGGCGCGCGGATTCGCCTCGAGGACGAAGAGCCTCCCGTCGACGAGCGCGATCTGCACGTTCAGGAGCCCCACCACCCCGAGCCCCTGGCCGAGACGGCGGACAAGGTCTCTGACCTCGCCGAGCGCCGTCTCGTCGAGTGAGATCGCGGGTAGGACGCACGACGAGTCGCCCGAGTGGATCCCGGCCTCTTCGACGTGCTGCATGATGGCGGCCACGTAGGTGGTGTCGCCGTCGGAGAGAGCGTCCACGTCGAGCTCGATCGCGTTCTCGAGAAACGCATCCACGAGCACGCGCCCTCCCTGGGCCGCGGCGTCCGCGAGCTCGTCGGGGCCGTAGCAGACGCGCATGTTCCGGCCTCCGAGCACGTAGGAGGGGCGCACGAGCACCGGGTAGCCGACCCGCTCCGCGACGGCGAGCGCCTCGTCGCCACCCGTGGCCATCCCCCAGGGAGGCACGGCAACCCCAAGCCGGTCGCAAAGGCGGGCGAAGCGGTCTCGATCCTCCGCCAGGTCGATCGCGTCGTAGGGAGTCCCGAGGATCGGATGGCCGGCGTGCTCGATCGCCCGGGCAAGCCTGAGCGGGGTCTGGCCGCCGAACTGGATCACGACGCCCGTCGGCCGCTCCCGCGCGCACACCTCGAGGACCTCCTCGACGCCGAGGGGCTCGAAGTACAGGCGATCGGAGGTCTCGTAGTCGGTCGAGACGGTCTCCGGGTTGCAGTTCACCATCACGGTCTCGAAGCCGAGCGCTCGGAAGGTGTCCGCCGCGTGGACGCAGCAGTAGTCGAACTCGATTCCCTGGCCGATCCGGTTCGGCCCCGACCCGATGATCACGACGACTGGTCGGGCGCGGCCCGGAGCGAAGTCCGCTTCCTCACCCCAGGTCGAATAGAGGTAATTCGAGCGCGCCTCGACCTCGCCGGCGACCGAGTCCACCCTGCGGTAGACCGGGCGGACGCCTGCAGCCCGCCGACCGGCCTGGACAGCCTCCGGGCTCGTCCCGCACTGCTCGGCGACAGCGTTGTCCGACCATCCTTCTCGCTTGATCCGGCACCAGTCCTCCGCGACCAGGTCCTCGACGGACGAGATCCCGGCGAGCACAGCACGGGCGCGGTCGAGCTCGGCCCGGAACCAGGGGTGAACGCCTTTGGGAAGGTCGTCGAGAGACGCCCACGGCGTCGGCGCGTCCTGGTCGAGCTCACGGGAGCGCATCGCCTTCAGGAACGCCTCGGAAAAAGTGCGGCCGATGCCCATCGCCTCGCCGACTGACTTCATCTGCGTCCCGAGCGACGAGTCGACCCCGGCGAACTTCTCGAACGCGAAGCGGGGGAACTTCACGACCACGTAGTCGAGCGTCGGCTCGAAGCTCGCCGGGGTCGTCCCGGTCAAGTCGTTCGGGATCTCGTCGAGCGTGTAGCCGACCGCGAGCTTCGCCGCCACCTTCGCGATCGGATAACCGGTCGCCTTCGAGGCGAGCGCCGAGCTCCGCGAGACACGCGGGTTCATCTCGATGACGCGGATCTCACCGCTCTCGCGCGAGCGGGCGAACTGGATGTTCGAGCCGCCCGTCTCAACGCCCACGGCTCGGATGACGCGAGCGGCAGCATCCCGGAGCTCCTGATAGGCCTCGTCCGAGAGCGTCATCTGGGGCGCGACCGTCACGGAGTCTCCCGTGTGAACGCCCATCGGATCGAGATTCTCGATCGAGCAGACCACGACCACGTTGTCGCGCCAGTCACGCATCACCTCGAGCTCGAACTCGTCCCAGCCCACGAGGGATTCCTCGACGAGGACCTGACCGACCGGGCTCTCGGCCAGCGCCCGCTCGAGCAGGCGCTCGAGCTCCTCCGGATCGTGGGCGATACCGCCGCCGTGGCCGCCGAGCGTGAAAGCGGGGCGCAGGATGACCGGGAACGAGAGGCCCGCCGGCAGCTCCTCCGGCCCGGTCACGATCGCCGACTCCGGCACGCGAAGGCCGGTCGCATCGACGGTGGCGCGAAAGAGCTCCCTATCCTCGGCACGGCGAATCGCCTCGATGCCGGCGCCGATCAACTCGACGTCGAGCGCGTCGAGGACGCCCGAACCGCCGAGCTCCGACGCGAGGTTCAGCGCCGTCTGGCCACCCAGGGTCGGCAGCACCGCGTCCGGCCGCTCGCGCGCAAGCACGTCGGCGACGGACTCGGCGTCCAGCGGCTCGACGTACGTCCGGTCCGCGAACCCCGGGTCGGTCATGATCGTCGCCGGGTTCGAGTTGACGACGATCGTCCGGAAGCCCTCGGCCCGGAGGACCTTCAGCGCCTGACTCCCTGCGTAGTCGAACTCGCAGGCTTGCCCGATCACGATCGGGCCCGAGCCGAGCACGCAGATCGACTCGAGGTCAGGCCGCCTCGGCATGGCGCACCTCCCGGATCCAGTCGTCGATGAGGCCGTGAGCGTCGTGCGGCCCCGGGCCGGCCTCGGGATGGAATTGCACCGAGCGAGCTTGTCGGGACGGGAGCGAGAGCCCCTCCACGGTCCCGTCGTAGAGGGAGACGTGCGAGACCGCCTCGCCGCTCCCGCGCACGGCGAACCCGTGGTTCTGGGACGTGACGAGGACACGTCCACTCGCGAGCTCGAGGACGGGATGGTTGGCGCCGCGATGGCCGAAGGGAAGCTTGAAGGTCTCGAGTCCGGCTGCGAGGGCGAGAAGCTGGTGTCCCAGGCAGATGCCGAGGAGCGGGACCCGCCCGAGCAGCCGCGCCACCTCGGCGACTTGGGCCTTCAGCGGAGCCGGATCCCCGGGGCCGTTCGAGAGCAGAACGGCGTCGGGCCGCTCGCCGAGGATCGTCGCCGCCGGCGTGTCGTGGGGGTAGACCTTCACTCCGGCCCCGTTCCACACGAGCCGGCGGACGATCGAGCGCTTGCAGCCGTAGTCGAGCACCGCGATCCTGGTCGTGCCACGCCCGAGGGTGTACGGCTCCGGCGTCGAGACGGCAGCGGCGAGCGCCTTTCCGGCCATGGCAGGCTCGGCGCGCACTCGGTCGAGAACTTCCTGCACGGACGCCTCGCCCGCCACGGCTGCAGCCCGCATCGCACCGCGGTCGCGGAGGGCGACAACGAGGGTGCGCGTGTCCACGTCCTCGAGCGCAACCACTCCCCGGGCCGCAAGCCACGTGGGCCAGTCGCTGCCGGTTGCTCGGCGCATGAGGACGGCGTGCGCGTAGGGACCGGCCGACTCGAGGCGCTCGTCCGAGACGCCGTAGTTCCCGACCATCGGAGCGGTAAAGCAGACAATCTGCTCCGCGTAGCTCGGGTCGGTGACGATCTCCTGGTAGCCGCTCATGGCCGTGGTGAAGACGGCCTCGCCGTAGGCGATGCCCGGCGCGCCCACGGACCGCCCCCGCAGGACGGTCCCGTCCTCGAGGACGACGAAGTCCCTCATGCCGAGTGCGCCATCCGGCCTGCGGCCAGCGTGAGCGCGACCGTCCCCTGCAGGGTCGCGCCGAGGAGCCACGAGTTGGCCGACTTGGATTGGAATCCGGTCTCGCTCGGCTCCCAGGTTGCCTCGAGGTCGAGGAGGACGAGGTTCGCGGGCGCGCCGACGGCGATCTGGGGGCGTTCGAGCCCGTAGATTCGAGCCGGTCCGGCGCTCATCCGCTCCAGCAGCGTGCCGAGCTCCAGGAGACCAGGCTTGACGAGCCGGGTGTAGAGAACGGAGAAGGCGGTCTCAAGGCCGGTGACCCCGAAGGGCGCCCCTTCGAACGGCACCTCCTTCTCGTGCCGGGCATGCGGCGCGTGATCGGTCGCGATCGCAGCGATCGAACCGTCGCGAAGAGCCTCGAGGAGGGTCTCTCGGTCTTCCTCGGCGCGAAGCGGCGGATTCATCTTCACGTTTGAGTCCAGGCTGCGGACGGCCTCGTCTGTCAGGCAGAGATGGTGCGGCGTCACCTCGGCAGTCGCCCGGACGCCTTCGGCCTGCGCCGCCCGAAGCTCCTCGACGGACCCCCGCGCAGAGAGGTGGAGCAGGTGGAGTCCCTCTCCCTCGTAGCGCGCCAGGGCCAGGTCGCGGCCGACCATGAGGCTCTCGGCGACCGCGGGATAGCCGCCGAATCCGAGCTCGGCCGAAACCGCACCTTCGTGCATCTGCCCGCCGCGGGACAGCGTCGGCTCCTCGCAGTGGAGGGCGATCGGACGACCGGCGGCCGCGTTGTACTGGAGAGCGCGACGCATCAGTGACGGCGCCACCACGGGCCGGCCGTCATCGGAGAACCCAGCCGCCCCCGCCTCGGCGAGCTCGATCATCTCGGTCAGCTCCTCGCCTTCCTGTCCCTTCGTGATCGCCGCGAGGAACCCGACGGGCACCTCGGCCTGCGTGCGAGCCCGCTCGAGGAGAGCGCCGAGGACGGACGCCGAGTCGACGACCGGATCGGTGTTCGGCATGGCCAGGATGGCGCAGTAGCCGCCGGCCGCCGCGGCGCGCGTCCCGGAGGCGATGTCCTCCTCGTCCTCGCGGCCGGGCGTTCGAAGGTGGACGTGCGGATCGACGAACGCCGGCGCGAGCACGAGCCCTTCGCCCTCGACGACCCGATGTCCGTTCAGGTCGAGTCTCGAGCCTGCCGGCTCGATCCTCGAGATGATCCCGGCGTCGATCCGGAGGTCCACCAGGGCGTCCAGGCCCTCGGTTGGATCGACGGCTCTGGCGCCCAGGATGACGACGCTCTCGCGACCGCTCTTTCCCGCCAACGTCATGCCACTGCCTCGATCTCGGCGACCTTGACCTCGATGGGCCCGTGCGTCAGCAGGTCGTAGAGGACCGCCATGCGGACGACGAGGCCGCTTCGCACCTGGCGCTCGATCAGCGCGTCGGCCATGTCGGCCACCTCGTCGTCGATCTCGACACCCCGGTTCATCGGACCCGGGTGCATGACCTTCTGGCCGGGCCGGAGCCGGTCCCTGGTGACGCCCCAGCGCGCGGTGTACTCGCGGAGGCTCGGAACGTAGTTGGCGCCGGCGAGCATGCGCTCCTTTTGCATGCGCAGGACGTAGACGACGTCGGCGCCGCGGATCGCCCCGATGTCGTGCGAGCTCGTGCAGCCCATCGCCTCGATCCCACGAGGGATCAGGGCCGGCGGCCCGACGAGCGTCACACGCGCGCCCATGAGCAACAGGGCCTGGACATTCGAGCGGGCCACCCGCGAATGGAGGACATCGCCGACAATTGCGACGTGCAGCCCGTCGATCCCGCCGAGCTCCTCCTCGATCGTGTAGAGGTCGAGCAGCGCTTGCGTCGGGTGTTGGCGCTTGCCGTCGCCGGCGTTCACGACGTGTGCGTTCGTGTGTAGCGCGACGAGGTTGGGCGCCCCGATCTCCGGGTGGCGGATGACGACGACGTCGGGGTCGTAGCACCCGATCGTGAGCGCCGTGTCCTTCAGCGACTCGCCCTTGTCCACGGCCGAGCCAGTGGCCTTGATCGACATCACGTCGGCTGAGAGGCGCTTGGCCGCGAGCTCGAAGCTCGAGGACGTGCGCGTGGAGGACTCGTAGAAGAGGTTCACGACGGTGCGACCGCGCAGAGCGGGCAGCTTCTTCACCTCCCGCTCGAGCGAGCGGGAGAAGGTGCGCGAGAGCGCGAGCAGCCGCTCCACGTCCTCACGCTCCAGGTCCGCGATCGAGATCAAGTGGCGGCGGGGCGGTCGGTGCGGCGGCAGGAGCTCGTCGCGGATCAGCGGGTGGACGTCAGCCATTGGTCAACCTCCGGGAATGAGGAGCACGGCATCGACCTCGTCGACCTCGACGAGCTGCACGCGCACGTGCTCGCTCTTCGCGGTCGGCAGGTTCTTGCCGACGTAGTCAGGTCGGATTGGAAGCTCGCGGTGGCCTCGGTCGACGAGAACGGCGAGCTGGACGCGAGCCGGGCGGCCGTACTCGAAGAGCGCATCGATCGCCGACCGGATCGTGCGGCCCGTGTAGAGCACGTCGTCGACGAGGACACAGGTCTTTCCCTCGAGCGGGAAGTCGAGCCGGGTGGCCTTCACGACCGGCTGGGCGTGGAGCGGCGCCTCCCCACCCCGCACCGAGACGTCGTCCCGGTGGAAGGTGATGTCCAGCGTGCCCAGGTCGGGCTCCTCGCCGGCGAACTCGCCGATGAGGCGCCGCAGGCGTTGCGCGAGCGGAACGCCGCGTGTGTGGATGCCGACCAAAGCGACCGTTTCGAGGTTGGGGTTCCCCTCAACGATCTCGTGCGCGAGGCGAGCGAGCGTCCGATTCAGCGCCTCCGCATCGAGCAGAGGCTTTCCCGCCTCGACGGGCACAGCCACCACGATCTCCTTTCCGGCCTCTCTGGACCGAGTTAAAGGGTCGGCGAGACTCTACACGGCGCGGTCGGAC
>DASQGA010000080.1:0-7402 GCA_035632855.1 Gaiellaceae bacterium
CCTCGGCGATGAGATAAGCGTTCGACAGCCAGTCCGGGTGCTCCGTGCGCTCGAGGATCAAAACTCGATCACGCTCCTGATCCCGTCCTGCGCTTCCATGAGCTCGAAACCTCGGTTCACGTCCTCCAGCCTAAGCCTGTGCGAAATGAACGGGTCGAGATCGATCTCGCCGGCCAGCCAGCGGTCGACGAGCTGCGGAACCTGGTCGCGACCCTTGACGCCCCCGAAAGACGAGCCCGCGATTCGCCTGCCCGTGATCAAAAGCCGGGGGACGACGTCGAGCGTCTCCCCCTTTCCGGCTACGCCGGCGACCGTGCAGAGCCCCCACCCCATCCGCGCCGCCTCGACCGCCTGGCGCATCACGTTCACGTTCCCGGTTGCCTCGAACGTGTAGTCCGCTCCGAAGCCTCCCGTCAGCTCGAGGATCTGGTCGACAGCATCCGGCCCGCCCTCGAGGAGGTCTGTGGCTCCCTGGCCTTGTGCGAGCTCGAGCCGCTCCGCGGAGAGGTCGACGCAGATGATCCGCTCCGCGCCCTGCAGCCGGCAGCCGGCGACGGCTCCCAGCCCGACCATCCCCGCCCCGAAGACCGCGCAGGTCGATCCGGCCTCGACCTTCGCCGTGTTCATGGCTGCGCCCAGGCCCGTCGAGAGCCCGCAGGCAAACAGGCACGCGCCGGCCGGAGGCGCCTCGGGAGACACTTTTGCGAGAGCGATCTCGGGGATGATCGCGTACTCCGCGAACGTCGAGGTGCCCATGAAATGCCGGATGGGCTTACCCTCTCGGGAGAGCCGGGTCGTCCCGTCCGGAAGATACCCCTGCCCCTGCAGGTCGCGAATCGCGAGGCACAGATTGGTCCGGTCGCTCAGGCAGTGGACACACTCGCGACACTGCGGCGAAAAGAGTGTCACCACGTGGTCGCCAGGCGAAAGCGAGGCAACTTCCTCGCCGACCTCCTCGACGACGCCGGCGCCCTCGTGGCCGAGCACAGTCGGCGCATAGCCGGAGGGGTCGGCCCCCGAAGCGGTGTACAGATCGGTGTGGCAGACACCGCAAGCGACGAGCCTGACGAGCGCCTCGCCGGCCTTCGGCGCCGCCAGCTCCAGTTCCTGGACTGCGAGCGGGGTCCCGAAGGCCTCCAGTACGGCGGCCTTGATCCTCACGCCGCGACCTTATCTCGAACGGCCTCGATGCGGCGTGGGCCGGTGGAAAATCGCCGAGACACCACTATTCTCCGTGCAGGGAAAGGGTTACGAGCCGTTCGACGGGGAGGGCGAATGGCCGATATCGGGGATAGCACCACCTGGGCGGCGGCCGGCGCGGGGGCAGTCACGGTCCTCGTCGTCCTCGCGGTGGTCGTCCTCTGGTCTCGGTGGCGGCGGGGGGCAGCGCACCGGCTCGAGCAGGGGCGGCGCTCAACCGACCAGACGGACAGCATCGTCACCGAGCTGATGGAGAGCCTCGAGCAAGCGCGGTTGGAGAGCGACCGGGCGCGAGACGACGGCGAAGCCGCCCGGCGCGAAGGGCAGCGACTCCGCCGCCTCGGAAAGATGAGCGCGTCGCTCGACTTCGACGACGTCCTGCACAGCGCACTCGAGACTGCCGCGAAGCAGACGAAGAGCGACGCCGCGATGATTCTGCTGGAGCACGGTGACGCGCCCCCGATCGTGGAGACGTACGGCCTGTCGAGTGCAGAAGCCTCGCAACAGCTGATCGCCCTGCCGCCCGACGTGAGCGAGGCACGCGCCGTCACGATCCGGTTCAGGTACACCGAAGAAGAGGTAGCGAACGACGAGTTCCGCATCACGGGCGGGATTGCAGTTCCTCTCTTCGATGGCGACGAGATCCGGACCGGGACACTCGCCATCTACTGGCGGCGCACCGAGCGTGAGGCCAGGCCCGAGGAGGTGGATCTCCTGGAGGAGCTCGTCACGTCCTTCGGCCCTCCGATCGACAACGCGCGGCGCTACCAAGAAGCTCGCCGCCTCGCGGACCTGGATCCGGTCACCGGCCTCCAGAACGAGCGCTATTTTGACGATCGGCTCATGCGCGAGGTGTCCCGGGCGCGCCGGTACGAGCGGCAGCTGGCACTCCTCCTCTTCCAACTCGAAGTCGAGGACATAGGCACATCGCTCCTCACAACGGTCGGCCGCTGCATTCTCGCGGCGGTGCGAAGCGCGGACGTCTCCTGCCATCTGGGTAACGGGCGCTTCGCCATCATCCTCCCGGAGGTCGGCGTGCGCGAGGCCGAGCACCTCCTCGAGAGACTCGGATTCTCTCTTGGTCCGCACGTCGAGGACGGCGGCTCACAGCCCCACCTCATCTCCGGGCTCCTCGAGCTTCTGCCCGAGGACAACGCAGAGACGTTCGCGCGCCGCGCCCGGGAGACGCTGCGTCAGGCCGAGCAGGTCGAGGCGCGACCCACCGAGCGCGCTAGCAGCAGCGGCTAACGGCCGCGTGCCGGCCCGTGTACTCGGGGTCAGGGGCTTGCTTCGGGATAGCGGGGTAGCCCATCGTCGGGAATCGGCTCCCACGGGGCCGCAAAGGCGACGAACTGGCGATATGCCGGGCGGACGCCCGGATCGGTGTCGAACGCCCCCATCCTGATCGCACCTACCTCGGAGTTCGCTGGATTCCGGCTCCAGAGTGCAGATCCGCAAGCCGAGCAGAACTCCTTGGCGAACCCTCCCGGCGGTTCGTACGCCCGGACGAGCTCCTCCCCTGCGGTGATCCGCAGCGAGCCCGGCGTGATTCGCGCCTGAGCCGAGGCAGCCGTTCCGGTTCGCCGCTGGCACCGGGTGCAGTGGCAATAGCTGACGGCGACCGGAGGCTCCGAGAGCTCGAAACGAACGCCGCCGCAGAGGCAACCGCCGGTGAGCCGAGCCTCAGGCATCGGGGGACAGGGTACGCGGCGGCGGCACCGGTGTGGGACGTTTCCCTTTTGAGGGCTGCCACTCGTAGAGCGCGTCTGGCTCACGTTCTTCGTTGCGACGACCGTCGGTTCGCTCCACGAGCGTGAACCCGTGCCGCTCGTAAAAGCTGCGGGCACCGACATTCTTCTGGAACACCCAGAGCCGCAGTCCACTCGGACGACGCGCCTTCGCCAACGCGAGGAGTGCCGTGCCGACGCCTCGATTCTGCGCCTCGGGCGTCACCCAGAGATGTCTAAGGACATCGTCGCCGAGCCCCGAGAATCCGATCACGCGACCGCCCTCCTCGGCGACCCAAACTTCATTGTTGGGCAGGAGCACATCCTGGATGAACGTGCGCGTCTCCGCTTCGGTGTAGAGCTCAGGCAGATAGGTCATCCCGGCGAGCGCGGCGAGGAACACGTCTCCCACGGCCTCGGTGTCGCCGGATTCGACCGGTCGAATCCTCACAGCTTCGAGGCTACGTGCTAGTGGCGCTCGGAGGAATGCGTCCAGCTGGTCCAACCGACGTTTCGGCCGAGAGCGGTGCTATCGGCCACGGGGAAGCGCTGGCGGTAGCGGTAGTTGACGACCCAGTAGATCGGGATCTCGGGTTCCCACCAGTTTTGGCCCGGAAAGGCTCGATCGAGCTGCCAGAGGAATCTCGTGGCGCGTAACAGAGCTCGGTCCGACCAGCCGTAGACGGGGTACCCCTGGCGGTAGAGCAGCTCCGCCATCGCGACGTAGCCGCTCAGCGCTTCGCGAGGGTACTGCGTATACGTCGGCGGCCATCGAAAGGGATCGCCACGCCGCATGTCCTCGGGCAGAGCGCCGTCGATCGAATGACCGCGCTTCGTCGCGCCTTGCGGGTTGACACCGACTGGTGCCTCGCGATCGACCTGCCAGGAAAGATCTGGCTTTGACCCGCCGAAGCGATGCCCCATCCCGACGTCCTCCTTACCGAATTCCGGAGCCGGGATTCCGGCATAGGCCGAGCGATCGCCGAGCCAGCCCTTCATCACCTGGGCCGCGCGTGCGAGATCTCTCTCGTCCTGCAAGTAGACGGCGACCGCCACGCGGCTCGCACCCGCCATACCCCCAACGTTATTGGCGGCGCGCTCATGCGATCCGATCAGAGTCTGATCCTCGACGGCCTTCGAGCCGAGCGGTGCGTTCCGGACCTTCATGAGCCAGCTCCTGAAGCGCCGTTCCCGCGCGCGATCGTATGCCTTGAAATCGATCAGGTCAGCGGCGATGACGTACGAAAGGAGGTTGCGAGCGAGCGCGAGAACCGTGCCTCCGCGCTCGGTCCTGACCGCACTCCAGATCGCATCTGCCGCCTTCTCGCGGTACCGGCGATCGCCAGTCCTCGCGTAGACGAGCGCGACCGCGAGGGTGTTGACGTCGTGGCCGGACTTTTGATCCGAGATCTGGGGAACGCCTAGGTCACCATCTGCTGCAAACTTCACGGCGTCCCAGGCAGGCCCGACCATCGGTAGCCGCTTTACCTCGGCACGAGAGATCCACATTCCCGCCTCGGGAGAACGCACCTTCGCAGGAGAGCTAGAGCCGGAGCTGGTGCCGGGAAAGGACGCAGTGCAGCCCATCGCCCCGGTGAGCGAAACGAGGAGTCCGGCGCCGGCGAGCAGGAAACGGATGCTCCCGTACCCGCTCAGAATCTGTGCCGCGTCCCCCACCTCATCCCCGCTGAGCATATCCCTCGCATTTGACCCGGCGCGCTGGTTTGCCGGGTGCTGCGCGTCAGCTCTGAACGGATTCGATCGCGATGAGGTTTCCGTCCGGGTCCTTGCACCACGCCGCCCGGACGTCACCTACGCTCGCAATGCCACCTTCGGTCTTCATGTCCGGAAGGTCGTACTCCTCGAACACCACGCCTCGCTCGCGGAGTCCCGAGACGACGGCGTCCAGGTCATCGGTCCGGAAACCCGCCACGGTTTGGCGGCCCTGGCCGGCGCCGACGCTCTCGTAGACGAGCAACGTTCCACTTCCCGCGGTGAATTCGGCTTCGCGGTTCTCGGGAAGATCGTCGCGACGCTCTCCCAACTTCAGTCCGAGCACCTCTCCGTAGAAGCGAATCGCGGACTCGACGTTCGAGACCGGGATGATGGCGGCAATGTCTGCGTTTCCGAGCATGTTCACTCCTCGTTGCCGGGGGTCGTGGGGACCATGTCAGCCATGTGTCAGCAGATGCAAGCGGTGGTCATCGCACACACCGGACGGGTAACGTATCGGGAGAACATCTCTCAAGAGCGGCCAATGACGAGCGACAGAAAGGGCGTATGAGCTCGAGTTCCAAGCGACAAACAACGATGGCGAAGATGCAGCGTGAGCAGAGGGTCAAGGAGCGCCGCGTGGCCAAGCAGGAGAAGAAGCAGGCGGCTGCAGCTGCGAAGATCGCCGAAGCGAACGGCGAAACGGTCTCGACCGACGAGACCGGCGACGACACGGGCGGCCCGCCGAGCGCCTAGACGCTTTCGACCGCCGCGAGGCCGGAGTAGGATCTTGCGCGTCATGAGAGCGGGCCTGCTTGCCTTGGCGGTGGTCGCTGCGATCGGCATCGCCGGCTGCGGCGGCAGCGAGAGTGCCGAGCCCCTGACCCTGGCACAAAGGGTTCCGGGCGAGGCGGAGGCTCCGGGATCGAAGCCGGATCCGGTCGAAACGCGGCGCGCGGCGAGCGGGTTTGACGAGTTCAAGGCGAACCTGGTCGATCAGTTGATCGAGCCGAGTGCGGAAGAGATGCGTAAGTTCGAGAAGGCGGGCTTCGTCTCAGGGATCCTCGACACGCGCTTCTTTCCGTTCGAGCCGGGAGCCGCGCACACGGGCCACGAGCCCCACGTCGTAACCCTCGTCTTGGAGTTCGAGTCCGAGGATGGAGCAAACGACGCGATCGCCGTGCTCCATCGCAACGGCCTCAAGCCTTGCCCGGAGGGGTGCGCGGCCGACCTCACCGAGTTCGACGTCGACGGCGTACCGGACGCGACCGGGGTGCGAGCAGTCGCCACCGCGGCGGACATCGAGGCGACCGGCGAGCCTGGAGAGCCGTACGACTCCTACGCGATTCGGTTCGCCGACGGCCCGTTCGCCTACGACATCGAGCTCTTCGGTGCGCCGGGAAAGGTCTCCGAGAAACAGGCCGAAGAGATCGCAAACAAGCTTTACGACCGCGTCGGAGGCTCGCCTCCGAAGCCATAACGGATCGCCGGCTCCGATGATTGCTGAGCGGCTGACAGCGCAGCTCCTCTCCGGGCCGCCCGCACGCGATCCGGTCGCTGTCGCCGAGCGCCTCCTGGCTGTTCAGGGTCAGGACCCGCGCGGGGTGCGCCTCGCCATCCGCGCGCGGACGAACGGCCTGACCGCAACCGATGTCGACCGCGCGCTGACCGAGGATCGCTCGCTCCTGATCACCTGGCTGAACCGGGGCACGCTGCATCTCGTCCGCAGCGAGGACTACCCCTGGCTGCACGCGCTGACGACACCGCCGCTCTTCACGGCGAACGCCCGCCGGCTCGCCCAGGAGGGCGTGACGCCGGACGCCGCCGACCGCGGGGTCGCCGTCATCGAGCGCTCGCTGGCAGAAGAGGGCGCGCTGACGAGCAGCCAGCTCCGGGAACGGCTGAAGGCGGCGAAGGTGCGAAGCGAAGGCCAGGCACTGGCGCACATCATCTGGCTGGCCTCCCTGCGCAGGGTCCTCGTCCGCGGACCGATGGTCGGCAAGCGGCACGCGTACGTCCTCGTCAGGGACTGGCTCGGCGACGCTGCCCCTGTCGACCGTGACAAGGCGCTGGCGGAGCTGGCTCGCCGCTATCTGCGGGGCCACGGCCCAGCGGACGACCGAGACCTGGCCAAGTGGGCAGGCCTCCCGCTACGAGACGTCCGCGCTGGCCTCAGCGCCATCGCATCCGAGCTCGAGGGACGCGGTGGGACGCTCGTCCGCCTCAGGAAAGCCGCGCCTGCCACCGAGCTCCCACCACCGCGTCTCCTCGGCGCCTTCGACCCCGTCCTCCTCGGCTGGACGTCGCGGCAGGACATCGTCGGCTCACACGAGCGCATGGTCGCCGAGGCCGGGCTCTTCCGCCCCTTCGCTCTTGTCCGAGGCCGCGCAGTGGGGACTTGGAGCCTGCGAGCCGGAGAAGTCGTGCTTACGCCCTTCGATCGCCTCACTCGCGCCGAGGCCGCCGCGCTCGATGCCGACGGCGCAGACGTGACGCGGTTCATGCGCCTGGAACAGGCCGCCTAGCGCGAATTCGAGCCGGCGCCAGAGTGAAGCTCGGCGAGGAACGTCCGCGCGCGCTCCGCCTCCAGGACGTTTCCCTTGGCCTCGTGCAAGGCAAGCACCTCCTTGACTGCCTCTGACCCCTCGCCTGGCCGGCCGGCCAGGCGTAGAACGTCTGCCAGGCCAAGCTGGGCGTCGCTTCTCGCATCGACGTACTCGCTCTCGTACGCAAGCGCGATCGCCTCGCGGGACAGGGCCTCG
>DASQGA010000081.1:0-1683 GCA_035632855.1 Gaiellaceae bacterium
GGGCATTTACCTGGGCTCCGTCCCGATCGACATCCATGCGAGCGACACGTACTTCGTGGTCGCGCACATCCACTACGTCCTCTTCGGTGGCTCGCTCTTCACGATCTTCGCCGGGATCTACTACTGGTTCCCGAAGATGACTGGCCGGATGTACAACGAGCGCCTCGGGAAGATCCACTTCTGGATGACGTTCATCGGCTTCAACGTCACTTTCTTCCCGATGCACTGGATCGGGCTTCAGGGAATGCCCCGCCGCGTCGCCGACTACGCGCCGGAGTTCGG
Source organism: Gaiellaceae bacterium (assembly GCA_035632855.1). GTDB lineage: Bacteria > Actinomycetota > Thermoleophilia > Gaiellales > Gaiellaceae > DASQGA01. Next base: position 283 of record DASQGA010000081.1, read on the forward strand.
AAACTGGAACTTCGCGATCACGATCGCGTCGTTCTTCTTGGGCGCGTCGACGCTCGTCTTCATCTACAACCTGCTGGTGAGCTGGGTCCGCGGGGAGCCGGCGCCGGGCAACCCGTGGCGGGCGCTCACGCTCGAATGGCAGGTGTCCTCGCCGCCGCCCATCTTCAACTTCGATGAGATCCCGCAGGTCGTCGGAAGCCCCTATGAGTACGGCGTTCGGGGTGCTCGACACGCGGTCCTGAACGGGGACCGGACCACCGTGCCGGAGCCGACCGCGCAGACGGAAGAGGTCCGGGCGTGAGCGTCGCTCGCCTCCGGCTCGCTCCCGCGGGGGAAACCATGTTTCCCCCACGAGCCCCCTTCTTTGACCCGGTGGAGGAACCTCCCGGTTCCCCCACACCCCCTCCACACGCTCATAGGCCAGGGGCTTGCCTATGAGCGCCGAGCCGCGCCACATCCTCGTGCTCGCGAACGAGACCGTCGTCGGGAAGTCGCTCCTCGATGCACTGCACCGGCGAGCGGCGAGCGGGCCCATCCGGGTCACCGTCGTCAGCCCACAGAACGAGTCGCGCGCCGGCTTCGTCGTCAACGAGACGAGCCGGCGGTCGACGGCCGAACGGCGCCTGCGCCGGACGCTCGACCTCCTGCACGAAGCCGGGATCGCAGCCCGCGGTGCGATCGTCGATCCCGACCCCCTCCAGGCTTTGAAGGACGGGCTCGAGCAGTACCAGCCGGACGAGGTGATCATCTCGACCCATCCCGAGGTCAAGTCTGGATGGTTGCGTGGCAACCTGATCGACCGCGCCAGGCGGTCCACCACGATCCCCGTCGAGCACGTGGTGGTCGACCTGGACGAGGCCCGGGAGCGCACCCACATCCTGGTGGTCGCGAGCCAGACCATCGTCGGGGAGCCACTGCTCGCGGCGATCCGCGAGCGGGCGGAGCAGTCGCCCGTGGAGGTCACGCTCGTTGCACCTGCCGACGACGCCGGCGTCGAGCGCCGCCTCGAGGAGGCGCTGCGGCGGCTCCGCGATGCGGGCGTCGACGCCACCGGCCACCTCGGTGACGGCGATCCCTACAGCGCCGTCATGAATGCGGTGCACGACGAGGGCCCCGACGAGATCGTGATCTCCACGTTCCCGAAGACGAGCTCCGGCTGGCTTCGGCGCGACCTAATCGAGCGGGTCCGCAAGGCGACGGGTCTACCGGTCGCCCACGTCGTCGTCGATCGAAGTCAGGCCGAGGCGGTCGCGGGCTAGTGCCCCTTCACGCAATACTTGCCCGCTTCTGGCCCGCGATCACGGTGCGCCAGGAACCACCCTCGCCCTTGCCAAGGCCACCGGCCTTGGCTGCGGCCGAGTGCGGCTCCTGGCTTGGTGCTCGCGACCCAGAAGCTAGACA
>DASQGA010000082.1:0-2467 GCA_035632855.1 Gaiellaceae bacterium
GGAGATGGTAGCAAGAGCGGGATCTGGCCGCATCCGGCGGCGCACGATGAGGGTGATGGGAGCGAGCGCGATCGCGGTCGCTCCGGCTGCGAGCGCGACGACCCCGAGCGCCTCGAGCGCGAAGCCCCCGAGCAACGCCAGCGAGGCGCCGAGGATCCCCGACAGGAGGTCGCTGAAGCCGAGGAGCGTTCCCCGCTCGACCGGCGACGTAAGGTCGGCGAGCTGGGCCGTGGCAGCCACGAAGGAGAGGTTCCACCCGAGCCCGAGCCCGAAGAGGAGCACGGACGTGACGCCGACGCTTCCGACCCAGGCGAGCGGCACGCAGGAGAGCGCCATGATCGTGAGCCCACCCACGAGAGCCTGTGTACGGCCGATCCGGTCGATCACCGGCCCGACGAAGAGCACGAGCGCGTACATCCCGAGCACGTGTGCCCCGATGATCGGGAAGACGTCGTTCTGCTCGTGCCCGTGCTCGGTGACGACGACGTAGCCAGTCAGGTTCATGATGCTGACCATGACGCCGAAGCTCGCAAGCGCGGCCAGAAGGGCTGGAAGCGCGCCCGGCCTCCGGAGGATCTCGGAGAGCGGCGCGGCGGCGGTCGGCGGCGGGGCACCGCGCGACGTTCCGAGCAGCTCGGCGATCCGCTTTGGATCCGGGCGGACGGCGAGGACGAGGGCGAGCCCGACGATCAGGAAGCCACCGCCGGCGAGCCAGGGCACGACGAGCGACTCCGCCTCGAGGTCACGTCCTGCGAAGAGCGGTGCGAACACCGCCGGTCCGAGGATCGCACCGAACACGGAGCCGAAGAGGACGAACGAGATCCCGCGCGCGCGGCGTTCCGGCGGGTACATGTCGCCGGCGGCGGTCCTGGTCAGGTTCGCGACCCCGGCGAAGCCTCCGACCAGCGCCAGGCCGGGAATCAGCGCAAGGGACGACTCCGCGTGCGCGGCAAGGGCGATCAGACCGGCGCCGGCCATCCCTGCGACATAGCCCGCCGCCAAAACCGGGATCCGGCCGAACCTGTCCATGGCGCGTCCGGCGAAGAGAGCTGCGAGGGCGCCGCTCGAGAGGAGGATCGCGGGGCCGAGTCCCAGCAGGGCGTCAACCCCCGTGACGAGGACGAAGGTGATCGTCGCGATCGCCGCCCCGAGCTGCAGCATCCCCGAGACGGTCGCGAGCGACGCGGCGAGGAGGATCGTGTTCCTGGTGACGGGTGGGGCCGGGCTAGCGGCGGAGACCGAGCTCACCGGCGTATTCCATCAGCCCCGCCCGGAAGAGAATCGCGCCACCGTGCGACGGGTGCCTGATGCCGGGCAGCCCGAGAGCCGCTTCGGCGAGTCTTCCGACCGCAAGGACGTTGCGACCGCGCGCCAGTGCGGCGAGGAAGGGGCGGGAGGTCTCCACCTCGATCCGCGTCGGGCGGCGGTTCGAAGCCGGGTTCCCGGCCAAGTGCGGGTGCGTCGGGACGAGGTTCCAGAGGAGCACGGACTGCGCGAGCCCTAGCTCGTCGAGAACGCGGTGGACGATCGTCGCAGTCGCCTCGGAGGGACCCGACCCCGTGAGTTGGCGCTCCGAGGTGAGCGGGATGCCGCTGATCCGCGTGCCGCGAAAGCCCGGCGCCTCCGCGACGAGGACAAGAGGTGCGTCGGCACGCAGCTCGAGATATGCCGCCAGCCGCTCCCGGCGAAGGGCTGCGCCGGGACCGTGGCGGTAGAAATTGAACGTCTTGCCGATGCTCGCCTGCGCGAGAGCCTCCACCACAGTCCTGCATAGCCTAGGCCCGTGCGGCTGACCTTCCCTCTCTACACGGGAGGCTTCCTCGGCCCCTTCGGAGGCGCGATGCTGATCGCGTTGATCCCGATGGTTGCCGAGGGCCTGGACACCTCGCTCGCCCTCGTCGCCGCCGCGATCACCGCCTTACATGGTGCCGTTCGCAGCCCTCCAGCTCGTGTCGGGGACGCTCGCGAACCGGCTGGGGTCCCGACGGGTCGTTCGTGCCGGGTACCTCGTCTTCGGCGGTGCGGCCCTGGTCTGTGCGTTCGCCCCGTCGATCTGGGTGTTCCTCGGTGGGCGTGCCCTCATGGGAGCGGCCAATGCGTTCCTCTCCCCTATCCTCCTGGCCGCCCTCTCAGAGATCGTGGCGCCCGAGGTGCTCGGGCGGAGTGTCGGCACCTTCGCGGCCTGGCAGGCTGCCGGCGTGACGTTCGCACCCGCAATCAGCGGAGCCCTGGGCGAAGTGTCGTGGCGGCTCGCCTTCGTCCTGGTCGCGGTCGTCTCGGCCGTGCTGGCGCTCCCGAGGCGGTCGCTCGGGGCGATCGAGGAAAGCCCGCGCGGCGAGGGCGGCCTCCGCTCCCTCGCAAACCGCTGGATGGCGCTCCTCGGGGCCAAGGCGATGCTCGGCTACCTCGGGTTCACCGCCATCGGGTTCGTCGTCGTCCTCGTCGCCGACCGGGAGTTCGGGCTCGG
>DASQGA010000083.1:0-2574 GCA_035632855.1 Gaiellaceae bacterium
CTGGGCAAAGACACCGAGTCAGCTTGGTCTTGGGTCATCCCGCCGTCGCCCCGCCACTCTCAATCGTCGATCGGACAGATCGACGTACCGTCGAAGCTACACAGCTTGGTCTGGAGCGCCCCCGACGGCGGCCGAATTTCAAATCAGCCCTCTAGCCCGAAAGTAGACTGGCCTCATGGCCGAGGCAGTGATTCTCGCGGGCGTCCGCACCCCGGTGGGACGCTACGGCGGCGCGCTTTCCGAGCACCGTCCTGACGATCTAGCGGCACTTGCGATCGCCTCGGCCGTGGAGCGGGCGGGCGTCGCAGCGGGGGAGATCGAGGACGTGTACTTCGGCTGTGCGAACCAGGCCGGCGAGGACAATCGCAACGTCGCCCGGATGGCGGCGCTTCTCGCCGGGCTTCCGGACGCCGTTGCGGGAGTGACGGTGAACCGGCTCTGCGCCTCGGGCCTCTCGGCCGTCGTCTCCGCGTGCCATGCCGTTCGCGCCGGAGACGGAGAGCTGTTCGTGGCGGGGGGTGTGGAGTCGATGACCCGGGCCCCGCTGGTCCTAGCGAAGCCCGAGCGAGCCTACGAGCGGGGCGACCGGACCGTCTGGGATACGACGCTCGGCTGGCGCTTCCCGAACCCAAGGCTCGAGGAGAAGTTCCCCCTCGAGTCGATGGGGGAGACCGGCGAGAACGTGGCGGAGCGATGGTCGGTCTCCAGGGGGGATCAGGATGCGTTCGCGCTCGAGAGCCAGCGGCGCCATGCCGCCGCGACCGAGGCAGGCCGTTTCCGGGACGAGCTCGTGCCCGTCGACGGGGTCGACGCCGACGAGCATCCACGGGCGGACACGACGCTCGAGAAGCTTTCCTCGCTCAAGCCTGCCTTTCGGGAGGGCGGGACCGTGACGGCAGGGAACTCGAGCGGGCTGAATGACGGTGCGGCTGCCCTGGTCGTCGCCAGCGAAGCGAAGGCCGGCGAGCTGGGCATCGAGCCGCTCGGCCGCTTCGTCGCGAGCGCCGTTGCTGGTGTCGACCCGCGGGTCATGGGGATCGGCCCGGTTCCCGCCGTGGAGAAGGCTCTCGCAAGGGCCGGAATCGAGGTCGCGGACCTCGATCTCGTCGAGTTGAACGAGGCGTTCGCCTCGCAGAGCCTGCACGTGATCCGCGAGCTCGGGCTCGACCCAGAGCAGGTGAACGTGAACGGCGGCGCGATCGCTCTTGGCCACCCGCTCGGGATGAGTGGCGCTCGCCTGGTCGTGACGCTCCTTCACGAGCTCGGCCGCAGAGGCGGCCGCTATGGGCTCGCGACTCTGTGTGTGGGGGTCGGCCAGGGTCAGGCGGCGGTCTTCGAGCGGACGCAGGCGGTCGGCGGCTAACCCGGGGCGGGTCGGTGGACGGCCGGGTCGCGACGGAGCCGTGCCTCCGGCGTCGAGAACGAAGGCCGGTCTGCCGGACGAAGCGGTGGAGAATCGACACGAAGACGTGACCCACACGCGCAAACTGCCAGGCTAGGATCGGTCCCAGGAGGGGGCCGATGGGGCCCCCACAATCAGACGCGCGTCAATCGGTATCGTGCGGCCGATGGCCGTTGCGACCGAGCGGGAGTACGGACTTTTCATCGATGGTGCGCTTGTCGAACCGGCGTCGGGCGAGATCCGCGATCTCCAGGAGCCCGCGACCGGGGAGCCGCTTGCCCGGGCGGCGATTGCCGGACCGGAGGACGTGGATCGCGCCGTCTCGGCTGCGCGAGCCGCACTCGACGGGTCCTGGGGGAAGACGCCGCCGAATGAGCGCTCTCGCCTCCTGCACGCGCTCGCAGACGCCGTCCACGCGAACCGGAAGGAGCTCGTGGAGCTCGAGACCCGGAACGTGGGCAAGGCAGTCTCGTCGGTCAAGGGCGAGGTTGCGACAGCGATCGAGAACTTCCGCTACTTCGCCTCGGCGATCGGGTCGATTGCCGGGCGTTCCACGCCCATCGGCGGCTCCGTCCTCTCCTACACGCTCCGAGAGCCCGTAGGCGTCTGTGCCCAGATCGTTCCCTGGAACTACCCGATCATGCTGGCCGCCTGGAAGCTCTCGCCGGCGCTGGCCGCCGGGTGCACGATCGTCCTGAAACCGGACCCCGCGACTCCCCTGACTGCGCTCCGCCTGGCCGAGCTCGCAGTCGAAGTGGGCATCCCCGCCGGGGTCGTCAACGTCCTCCCCGGCGACGGCCCGACGACCGGCGCCTACCTCGTCTCGCACTCAGGGGTCGACAAGGTCGCATTCACCGGCTCGACCCGGACCGGAAGCGAGATCATGCGGCTCTGCGCCGAGCCCATCAAGCGCCTTTCGCTCGAGCTGGGCGGAAAGAGCCCCAGCCTCGTCTTTGCCGATGCGAACCTCGACGACGCAATCCCCTCCTCGGTCTACGGGATCTACTACGCGGCCGGTCAGAGCTGCGACGCCCGCTCCCGGATGCTCGTCGAGAGGCCGATCTACGACGAGTTCGTCTCGCGCTTCACCGAGACGACGCGCAAGCTAAAGGTCGGTGACCCGCTCGACGGTGAGACCCAAATGGGGGCTCTCATCTCGGAGGCCCATCGCC
>DASQGA010000084.1:0-3524 GCA_035632855.1 Gaiellaceae bacterium
CCGGGCCGTTCTCCAGGATGATGAATGTGTCGGGCGGCGTTACGTTGCCGCAGTTGATGAAGACCTCGCAGAAGTCTCCCGAGCCCCCCGGGGCGCACTCGTTGGTCGTGACCTCCCCGTCCTGGTTGACGAGCTGGGAGATCATGCAGTCTCCGGTCGTGTGGCACCAGTAGTTCAGCAAGTTCGTCTGGTTTCCGACCGCGACGCCGTCGTTCGTCTGGAACTGCTTCGAGGTCTGCCGGCCGGTCCAGTCGTCTTCGTCGGTCGCTGTCTGCCTCGAGAAGACGCCCTTGCGAACCGGCCCGTGCTGCGACTGGTCGAGCAGGCCGGTGTTCACGGCCCGCTGGATCTGCACCTCGTTCTGGGAGGTCCAGATGTCGGACTTCAGGGCGCCGTCCTGATCGACGAAGTGGTCCAAGCCGCCGTCGAAAGGCTCGAAGTTGCCTTGCGCCTGTTCGCCGTCGAGCGTCTTGCGCGCGCTCTGGAACTGGCGATACGGGTCTAGGAGCCGCGAGACGTTGCGACCACCCTCGGTGTTCTGGTTGACGTCGGCGCACATGTTCGCGAGCGGATCCTCGATCGCGAAGCACTCGTTGTTTTGATCCTCAGTGTTCTGCAGCTGCGTGATCGACGGAGCCTTGGCCGCCACCTCGCTCTGCCCCAGCGCCTGGAGGATGTTCGAGCTGTTGTTGCCGTTCATTCCCGTGTCGGACTTGCAGGAGATCGTTCCCCCCTGGCAGACCACGATGGATTGATGGCTCTCCTGGCTCTGCGTTATGGGCGCGAGGCTCGTTGAGGCCAGATTCGCCGCCGCGTACTCCTCGTCGTCGTCGTCGTCGCCGTTCTCCTCGGCGCGTCCGAGGGCCTGGCGAACCCCTTGCCCCACGATGGCGAAGTTGGAGAAGTCGTCGTTCTGCTGGTCGATGAAGACGCCCTGCGTCACCTCCTGCGTGCCCGAGGGTCCAGTCTTCTTCTGCACCGCGATCTGAATCGCGAGTGCGCGGTTGTTTTGGCTGCCGACCTCGGTCTGCGTGAACTCGCACCTCTGGACGACGTTCTGCGCCGTGCTCACCTGAATGCACGTGCCGGACGCCTGCGTGACCGTGCACGTTTGCGTCGTCGCGCCGGCAACGGTGGTCGTCGACTTGACCCCGGTGCAGATCTGGTGACTGCTGCCGCTCCAGTAAAGCGCGAGCATCGTCCCACTGAAGGTGTTCGTCGCCGCCGCACCCGAGCTCGCGCCGAAAGCCAATACGAGCACCGTCCCGACGGCAACCAGGAATGCTGCTCTTCGCCGCATATGCCTCCCTCCCCGATGGGACGCCCCACAAGGACTGTGCGGCACTTCTATCGCGATCCAGTAGGGAAAGCAAGCGCGCGTAGCGCGGAGTCCACCTTCGCCGAAGCCCGCATGCGCTGAATCTCTAGGTTCGGGCGGGTGCTCCGGCGCGCCAGGCGGCGCAGATCGAGGTGATGTGCCGGTGGTCCGTCCCGCAGCATCCGTCGAGGACGTTCACGTGCGGCAGCCTCGCCCTCAGGGCGGCGTGCCGCTCCGCCAGGTCGGCCGGATCGCCCTTGTCGAGCTCGGTCGCCTCGTCGAGCTCGGCGTGGCTCTTCGTCGAGGCGTTTGCGCGGTAGGAGCGCTGACCCCCGAGCTCGACCTCGAGAGGAGCTCGGCCGGCTCCTTCTCTGCTTCGGCGGCGAGGGTTTGAGAAGTAGCCACGCCACCGGGCCGCGCTGGACGCCGCCCTGCCGCGTCCTCGGTTGCGCCCGTAGCCTCCGGCTACGAGCACGCCCTGCGTCCTTGCATCGCGACGCCCATCACACCCCGGCGGCGAAGCGTCATTCTGAAACGAGTTCTAATAGTTCGGAAGGGTCGCTGGCTACCACGCGAGCGGCCAGGCAACATAGACAAGCGCGCCGAGCACGGCCCACGGGGCGAGGACGAGACCGGTGAGGAGCGCAACGGTCCCCCATGCGGTCGGCACCGCTTCGGCCTCTCGGAGTAACCGAGCGGTGGAGGGCGAAAGGAGAATCTCTTCCAGGTCATCCCCCGGCGCCACAGGGATCGGCTTCGCTCTGGTGGGCAGCTGAGCCTCGTCCAGCCAGAGCGCCAGCTCCTTGACCCAACTCTGAGCAATGGAGAGCTCGGTCTCGAGCCGGCCGCGCTCGGTTTCTAGGCTCGCGACGTGCGCTTCGAGCAACTCGACGCGATCGGCGAGCTCGGCATCGAACCATTCGTGCTCGTGTGCCTGCGCTCGGATAGTAAGGCCTCTGCTTGACCCCATCCATGCTCCTCTCTGGAGACGGGCCGCAGACGCCTCGCTCTCACGTTGAGCTCTCATAGTGGCACGCTCTGCCCACTCTTGTTCAAACGCGTAGCAGGTTTCGGTAGATACCTGCACAGAAATTCCCCCGATCGAGGGAGCCCGGTTCGGAGGCGATCTCGGAACGGCGGGTGGCAAGTTACGATCGGCGCGACCTCCCCTTTACGAGGGATGCGTACCGGTTCGGGCCGTCCGATCTCTTTCGAGGTATGCGGCGCCGCAGCACAACCGAGCACGTCGTTCCGACACTTGCTCTCGGCGTCGTTGTTGCCGCGGTTCCCTTCGCCGCGATCTACTCCGTCGCGCACCACCACGCTCACTTCGGCGGCCAGGTCCATTTCAGCGGCGTCGGGCTGACCGCTCTTACAGCCGCACTCGCAGCACTGGCCCTCACGATCGCCGGTGCCCGGCGGCGAGACGGCCGGACGGTTCTCGTCGGTACCGCTTTCTCCGCCATGGCCTCGCTGCTCGCCCTGCACGGGATCGCCACTCCGGGCGTCCTGATCGGGACGAACGGGGTCGTCGCCTTTACCGGCGGCGCGACCCTCCCTGTCGGCGCTGCCGTGCTTGCGCTGTCGGCTCTACCCGCCCTTCGTCGTCCCAGAAGCGTCCGGCCGCTCGTCTACCTCCAAATCGCGCTGCTCTGCGCTGTCCTTTCGCTCGGGGCTGTCGGGATGCTCGTCCCCAGCGCAGTTCCGAGCGTGCCCACGCCTGGAAGTCCCGCGGCGCTCACCCTCCTCGTTGTCGGTCTTGGGTTGTTCGCACTCTTGACCCTGCGGGCGGTGCGAACCTTCCTGCTGACGCGTCGACGAGCCGACCTCGTTGTGGCCGTCGGCATCGTCTGGCTCGCTTCCGCCCTGCCGCCCGCCATGCTCCTCAACTTCATGGAGCTCGGCTGGTGGCTCGGACACGGGTTCGAGCTGCTGGGGATCCTCGTCGTGGGAGTGCCGGTCGCCCTTGACCTTCGTCGCGCCGCGCAGTCGCGGCCCCTGATCGGCGACGTCTGCTGCGCCGACCTCGTCGCCGCCGAAGAGGCCTTCCTCGGTGCTCAAGTCTGGGCACTCACCCTTAGCCTCGCCCGCAAGGACGAGTACACCAAGGAGCACACTCGGCGAGTCGCCGTCCGCGCCGTCCAGGTGGGCGAGGAGCTCGGTCTGACGGGGAGACGGTTGCGGGCGCTAGCGACGGGTGCGCTCG
>DASQGA010000085.1:0-2759 GCA_035632855.1 Gaiellaceae bacterium
GTCGCTGCTCGAGATCTCCCGCTCGTCGATCGCCGCTCTCGACGAGCTCTGGTCGAGCTCGGTCAGCGGCGACCCGGTCGCTCTGATCGACACGCTCGAGGATCCGGATGCGCCCGAGCCCCAGGCGGCCATGTCCCAAACGGAGCTCCGGGAAGCCCTCGGAGAGGCGATCGCACGACTGCCGGAGCGGGAGAAGCTCGTGGTGACGCTCTACTACTACGAGGAGCTCACCTTGCGTGAGATCGGGGAGGTGCTCGGGGTGACCGAGTCCCGCGTCTCCCAGCTCCACACGAAGGCGATCTTGAGGCTCAAAGCCCGCCTCGGCGGCGGTGCCCAGCGTGCCGCCGCCGACGTCTAAGAACGATTTGACGTCAACCGTCTGCTGGGCAGTCGCTAGACTCGCCCATCCATGACCTCATACGAGCCGAGCAAGATCCGCAACGTCGCGGTTATTGGTCATCGAGGCACCGGCAAGACCTCGCTCGTCGAGGCGCTGCTCTTCCAGGGGGGCGCGGTCAACCGGCTCGGGACAGTCGAGCAGCAAACGACGGTGTCCGATTGGGAAGAGGAGGAGCACAAGCGCCAGATGTCGCTGGCCGCCTCGCTGTGCCACCTCGAGTGGCAGGGGCGGAAGATCAACGTGCTCGACACGCCGGGCGATCCCGGGTTTCAAGCCGACACGATCGCAGCTCTCCACGTCGTCGAGGGCGCGATCGTCGTCGTCAGCGCGGTCGCGGGGGTGGAGGTCCAGACCACCCGGTCCTGGGAGCGCTGCGACGAGCTAGGGATCTCTCGGCTCATTCTCGTCAACATGCTCGACCGCGAGCGGGCGGACTTTTTCGGAACCTATGAGCAGGTGCGCTCGCAGCTCTCCGAGCGGTGCATCGCAATCGAGATCCCGATCGGTCAGGAGCACGAGCTCGCAGGCGTCGTCGACCTGCTCCACATGCGCGCGTACGACTCGCCCGAAGGCGAGAAGGAAGGCGAGCCGAAGGAGATTCCCGACGAGCTTGCCGCCCAGGCGGCCGAGTATCGCGAGAAGCTCGTGGACGCGGTCGTCGAGACGGACGAGAAGGTGATGGAGCGGTACCTCGAAGGGGAGGACATCACCGGTGACGAGCTGGCCGGAGCGCTGAAGAACGCCGTCGCCCGTGGGGAGCTCTTCCCTGTTGCTTGCGGCGTCGCCACGAAGAATCTCGGCGCGGCCGCTCTCCTCGACCTGCTCGTCGAAGGCGTCCCGTCACCAGCCAAGAAACCGCTGGAGATCGCGCAGTCGAACGGCGGCACGGCCGCCTTCGTATTCAAGACGCTCGCGGATCCCTTCGCCGGGCGAATCACGCTGTTCCGGGTCCTCTCGGGCCAACTCAAGGGCGACTCGACGCTGGTGAACGCCAGGACCCGGAGCAAGGAGCGAGTCGGCCAGCTCCTGGAGCTCCAGGGCAAGGATCACACCTCGACGGAGGCGTTCGAGGCCGGCGACATCGGGGCCGTTGCGAAGCTGAAGGAAACCGCAACCGGCGACCTGCTCCTCTCGGAGGACCAGGCGGTCGAGCTTCCGAGCCTCGACCTTCCGGAGCCCGTCATGAGTTTCGCGATCACGCCCAAGGCCAAGGGCGACGAAGAGAAGATGGGCCAGGCTCTCCGGCGGCTCGCCGAGGAGGACCAGACGCTCGTTCTTCGCCGCGACGAACAGACGGGAGAGCAACTCCTTGCAGGCATGAGCCAGATGCACGTCGAGGTCGCCGTTGAGCGGATGAAGCGGCGCTTCGGCGTCGACGTCGAGCTGCACCAGCCACGCGTCCCGTACCTCGAGACGATTCGCAAGGAGTCGCGAGCGCAGGGTCGCTACAAGAAGCAGACCGGCGGGCGCGGGCAGTTCGGGGATTGCCACATCGTCCTCGAGCCCCTCGAGGGCAGGGTCGGCTACGAGTTCGTCGACAAGATCGTCGGTGGCGTCATCCCGCAGAGCTTCCGGCCTGCGGTCGACAAGGGAATCCAGGAGGCCATGGTGCACGGCGACCTCGCGGGGGCTCCGGTCCAGGGAGTGCGCGTGCGGCTCGTGGACGGCTCGTACCACACCGTCGACTCCTCCGAGATGGCGTTCAAGATCGCAGGCTCGATGGCGTTCAAGGCCGCATACGAGAAGGCGGATCCCGTGCTGCTCGAGCCGATCATGCAGCTCGAGGCGACTGTTCCCGACGAGAGCGTCGGGACCGTGAACGGCGACCTGAACTCTCGCCGCGGGAGACTTCAGGGGATGGACGCGCGTGGCGGCATGACGCTGATTCGGGCCGAGGTCCCGATGTCGGAGATCCTCACGTACTCGCAGTCGCTCACGTCGATGACCGGCGGTCGCGGCGACTACTCGGTCACGTTCCTCCGGTACGAGGAGGTGCCCGGGCACGTCGCCGAGAAGGTCGTCGAGCAGGTCCGGCGCGAGCGCGAGGAGGCGAAGGGGTCGTAGCTATGAACGCCGTCATCAGGAAGCAGGACACCTCCCGGACCTGTGCCGTGTGTAACCGCACCCTCCTCATGGGCGAGCGGGCTTCGCGCTTCAGCCCGCACGGAAACGACCAATGGGTCGACGTCTGCGCGCTCTGCACCGACGTTGCGAACGAGTACGGCTGGCTGAGAGAAGGGACGCCGACCACGCCCCTGGTCGCCGATGCTCCACGTCGCCGCCGGCGCTTTCCAGGGTTCGGGCTCGGCGCCGCCCTCGACACCCGACGACACGAGCCGCCTCCGACCTTCTCGGAGCC
>DASQGA010000086.1:0-1879 GCA_035632855.1 Gaiellaceae bacterium
GCGGCCTCGACCGGAGCCGACTTGGTGCTCCTGCCCGAGAAGTGGAACGCGATCGGCTCCGTCGACACGCTCCGGCGGGCCGCCGAGCCGCTCGAGGGCGGCGAGACGGTCGAGGCCATGCGCGACTGGGCGCGAACCCACGGGATCACGATTGTCGGCGGCTCGATCACCGAAGAGCGCGAGGGACGCGAGAAGCTCTCGAACACGAGCGTGGTCATCGATCCCGCCGGCGACGTCGTGGCGGCATACCGCAAGATCCACATGTTCGACGTCGAGGTCGGCGGCCAGGTCTATCGCGAGTCGGAGGCCGAGGAGCCAGGGGAAGAGACGAACCTGTGCGACGCGGAGGGCTGGCGAGTTGGGCTGACCGTCTGCTACGACCTGCGCTTTCCGGAGCTCTATCGAATACTTGCGCTCGAGGGAGCCGAGCTCGTGACCGTCCCGGCTGCGTTCACGCTCTACACCGGCAAGGACCACTGGGAGCTGCTGCTCCGGGCACGGGCCGTCGAGGACCAGTGCTACATCCTGGCGGCGAACGAGTGGGGTATCCACGAGGGCGGAAAGCAGTCGTACGGTCGCTCGTCGATCGTGGATCCGTGGGGGGTCGTCCTCGCGCAGGCACCGGACGAGGACTGCGTCATCGCAGCCGAGATCGACAAGGCCCGCCTGGAGCAGGTCCGTCACGATCTTCCGTCGCTCGCGAACCGCCAGCCGGCGGCTTACCGCTGGCCGGCCGGCGTGTAGGAGCGAGGCTTGCCTCGCCCGCTTCGGGCCGTCCTTTTCGACGTCGACTTCACCCTCACGAAGCCAGGCCCCCTGCTCGGCCCCGAGGGCTACCGGTTGGTGGGGGAGCGCTACGGGCTCACGCTGGACCCCGCGAAGTACGGTGAGGCGCGAGAGGCTGCCATCCTGGATCTCGAGCACCATCCGGAGCTCGACCACGATGAGGAGATCTGGGTGCGCTTCACCGCAGACATCGTGCGGGGCATGGGGGGCGAGGGCGACCAGATCCGAGCGATCGCCGAGGAGATCACCAGCGGCTGGGAGCGCTCTGAGAACTTCGAGCTGTACGAGGACACGCTGCCGGCCCTGGCGGAGCTACGCAGGCACGGCCTCAGGATCGGCCTCGTCTCGAACACGGGCCGAGACCTTGACCACTTCATCCGCCACTTCGCGCTCGATGTCGACGCCTGGATCTCGTCGGGGACGCACGGAAAGGTGAAGCCGAGCCCGACGATCTTCCGCGGCGTACTCGAGATGCTCGAGGTCGATGCGGCGGAGGCTGTGATGGTCGGGGACTCGATCGCAGACGACATCGAGGGCGCCGAGGCACTCGGGATGCGCGCCTTCCTGATCGACCGCGACGGGCGCTACGCCGATCGGGACGACACTTTGCCGACCCTGCTCGACCTTCCGGCGGCTCTCGGGCTAGATGGTTGACCGACAATTACCACGCCAAAACCGATCAACCATCCAGTGTGAGCGCAGCCGGGTCGCAGCTCGAAGAGCCCGTCCTGGCGGAGGTGGCTCCCGCTCCGGGCCGGTTGATCTGGATCCTCGGACTGGGCGCGTTCGGGCTCGCCTACTCGATCACGACCGTGGCTGCGTACCTGCCGCCCGTGCTCGAGCGGTTCACGGACTCGAGCACGCTGATCGGGCTCGTCCTAGCCGCCGAGGGCGTGTTCGCGTTCTTCATCCCGTTCCTCGTCGGCCCGATGAGCGATGCGACGCAGACGCCGCTCGGCCGGCGCCGCCCCTACATGCTCCTCGCGCTCGGGCCGATGGCGGCCACGCTCGCGCTGGTCGCGTTCATGCCCAACCTCTTCCTGACCGCGCTCGCGCTCTTCGGCTTCTTCTTCGCCTACTACGTCTACGAGCC
>DASQGA010000087.1:0-3026 GCA_035632855.1 Gaiellaceae bacterium
CCTGCGCCGCGTTCACGAAATCGCCGAACTGCGCCTCCCAGAGGACGAGGGCATTGGGCGTCGCGACCGCGTAGCCGTACTCGAAGCCGAGCGCGCCCACCTCGGAGAGCGGGGAGTTGTAGATCTCGATCGGAGCCTCGGTGCCCGAGAGGTGCTGGATCGGAGTCCATGTCTCGCCCGTCTTGACGTCGTGGAGCACGAGGTGGCGGTGAGCGAACGTGCCCCGCTCCGTGTCCTGGCCCGTCAGCCGCACCGGAATCCCCTCACCGACCAGGGCTCCGATGGCGAACGCCTCGGCTTGCGCCCAGTCGATTCCGCCCTCGTCGCCCAGCGTTTCCAGCCGCCGCTCGAGCTGCTTCGCGAGCTTGGGGTGGACGGTGAAGCCGTCCGGGACGGCGAGGAGCTCACGGTTCAGCCCCGAGAGCGTCTCGAAGGGAAGACAGGTTTCCGGTTGCTCGCTGCCGACGCGGCCAGGACGCCGTTCCTTCGGCGGCACGCCACCGCCCGCCTCGAGGGTCTCGCGAAGCTGCTCGTGCGCGGACTTCATCCCGGCCTGGACCTCCTCCACAATGCCGTCGGCCTCCGCCTGGGTGACCACGCCGGCCTCGACCAGCGTGTCCGCGTACTGCTTGCGCACGGTCGGATGGTTCTCGATCCGCTCGTACATGAGCGGCTGCGTGTAGGCGGGCTCGTCGCCCTCGTTGTGCCCGAAGCGCCGGTAGCCCACGAGGTCGACGACGATGTCGTGACCGAATTCCGCGCGGAAGGCCATCGCAAGCCTGATCGCGTGGACGGCGCCCTCCGCGTCGTCGGCATTCACGTGGACGATCGGAATGTCGAATCCCTTGGCGAGGTCGCTCGAGTAGCGGGTTGAGCGGCCCTCGAACGGGTCGGTCGTGAACCCGAGCTGGTTGTTCGCGATCAGATGCAACGTCCCGCCCGTCGAGTACCCCTCCAGCGACTCGAGGTTCAGCGTCTCAGCAACCACGCCCTCGCCCGGGAAGGCCGCGTCGCCGTGAATCAGGACCGAGAGCGCGACGCTCGGGTCGTGCCGACCCTCTGGAGACTCGTGGTCGGTCTGCGCGGCCCTCGTCGACCCCTCGACGACCGGGTCGACGAACTCGAGGTGGCTCGGATTCGAGGCGAGCTCGACCTCCACGTCGCCGCTGGCCGTCTTGCGCGTCCCGTGTGATCCGTAGTGGTACTTGACGTCTCCCGTACCGCCCTCCGGGTCCGAGGCGACTGCCTCGAGCAGCCGCTCGCCCTCGAACTCCCGGAGGATGACGTCGTACGGGCGTCCGACGGTGTGCGCGATCACGTTCAGGCGACCACGATGGGCCATGCCGAGGAAGACCTTCCGGGCGCCGTCGGCCGCGGACAGCTCGATCGCCTCGTCCAGCATCGGAACCATGGCGTCCAGGCCCTCGATCGAGAACTGCTTCTGCCCCAGGTAGGCCCGCCTGAGATAGCGCTCGAAGCCCTCGACCTCGGAGAGGCGCGTCAGCAGGAGCTTCTTCTGGTCCGGTGAAAACTCCTGGCGATAGCGGCCCGATTCGATCGCCCGACGGAGCCACACCCGCTGCTCGTGGCTCGAGATGTGCTCGATCTCGTAGGCCATCGTCCCGCAGTAGGTCTCGCGCAGGCGAGGAAGCGCCTCGGCCAGCGACTCGCCCGGCACGTAGAGCCGCAGGACGCTCGCCGGGACTCTCGCCTGGAGCTCCGGGGTCAGCTTCGGCTGCAGCCGCTCCGGGTCGAGCGCCGGGTCGCCGGGAGGCTCACTTCCGAGCGGGTCGAGACGGGCAGCGTTGTGACCGTGCATCCGATGTGCCTTCACGAGGGCCATCGCGGCCGCGACGGCGCCGAGGAGCGTCTCGTCGGTGGGAATCTCGATCTCGGCGGCGGCCGCGGTGGCGGCGCCGTTGCCGCCGTTTGCGAGGGCGGGGTAGAGCTCGCGGATGCGCTGGACGAGCGGGTCGCCCGCCAGCATGTCCGGCGGAGCCGAGTCGAAGAGAGAACGCCAGGCCGGATCGACCGACTCCGGCGAATTCAGATACTGGAAGAAGAGCTCCCGGACGAAGCCCGAATTGAGGTCTTCAAGCTGCTCGAACCCCACCTCGACTCAGGATAGCGACACCGCTTCCGGGTTCACGACGTTCTCCGGAACACGGCCCTCCAGGAGGACACTCGTAAGGGCGGAGACGCAGAGCATCCCCATGGCCGCCCGCGTCTCGTGGGTCGCGCTCCCGAGGTGCGGGGTCAGCACGACGTTGTCCAGGCCAAGGAGCCCCTCGTGCACCTCCGGCTCGCGCTCGAAGACGTCGAGTGCCGCGCCTGCTATCTCGCCTCCTGCAAGCGCCTCGACCAGAGCTTCCTCGTCGACGACCGGCCCGCGCGACGTGTTGACGAGGAAGGCGTTTCGCCGCATGGCGCGAAGCTCCACCCGTCCGATCAGATGCCGTGTCTCGGGAAGGAGCGGGCAGTGCAGGCTGACCACATCCGAGCACTCCAGGAGCTGCGCCAGCGGCAGCCATTCGTGCGGCGAGGGACGCGGCCCGCCGAAGGCGGTGTAGACGACCCGCATCCGGAGCTCCCGGCCGAGGCGGCCGACCTCCGAGCCGATCCGCCCGAGCCCGACAATCCCGAGCGTCCGCCCGCGAAGGGTCGAGCCAAGCATGAAGGTGGGGGCCCAGTCCCACCGCTCACCGGAACGCAGGAAGCGGTCACCCGCGGACACGCGCCGGGAGAGGTCGAGCATGAGCGCGACCGCAAGCTCGGCCGTCGCCTCCGTGAGCACGTCAGGGGTGTTCGCGACGAGGACCCCGCGCCGCGTCGCAGCGTCCACGTCGACGTTGTCGTGGCCGACGGCGTAGTTCGCAACGACCCGAAGGCCGTCGCCCGCGGCCGCGAGCAGCTCCTCGTCGACCTCGTCGGTCAGCATGGTCAGGAGACCCGCGCAGCCTGTCGCGCCCGACAGGAGCTCCGACCGGCTCGGCGGGCGCTCCGAGTCGTGGAGGCGAAGGTCGAAA
>DASQGA010000088.1:0-1724 GCA_035632855.1 Gaiellaceae bacterium
AGCCCGCCTACCGCACGGGCGACGTTCCCGAGGGTGTCGGAGCCCTCGTCCCCGTATTCCTCGGCGTCGGGCAGCGCTCCCGCGCCGACCGCATCGAGCACGATCACGCACGCCCGCGGCATGCGGCTATTCTAGGGTCCGGTGGACATCGTCCTTGGCATGCTCGGAATTCTCGTGTGGGTCGTCGTGGTGATCGCGCTTGCGATGGCGGTCACGTGGGCGACGGTAAAGCTCTTCCCGGAGCGCAAGTCCGAGGACGCGCTTCCTAAATCCTCCTAGAGATCCTCCTAGACCGCTTCGAGCGGCAGGAGGGCGCAGAGCGGCGAGTACTCGAGGCCGTGCGCCTCGGCGACGGCCTCGTAGGTGACCTTGCCGTCCATCACGTTCACTCCGCGTGCGAGAGCGGGATCGCGTGCGATGGCGTCGCGCACCCCGTAGTCGGCGAGCGCCTCCGCATACGGAAGGGTGACGTTCGTCAGCGACTTGGTCGAGCTGACCGGCACGGCACCCGGCATGTTCGTCACGCAGTAATGGACGATCCCGTCCACGTCGAAGATCGGATCCGAGTGCGTGGTCGGACGGGAGGTCTCGAAGCACCCGCCCTGGTCGATCGCCACGTCCACGAGCACCGCACCCGGCTTCATCGACCCTAGCATCTGACGGGTGACGAGCTTGGGCGCCACCGCGCCGGGGATGAGTACGGCTCCGACCACGAGATCGGCATCGACGATGACCTCGTCGATCTGGAGCTGGTTCGACATGGCGAGCGTGATCCGGCCGTCGAGCATCATCTCGAGGTCCCGCATCCGCTCGACGGACTTGTCGAGTACCCAGACGTCCGCCTGCATACCAACAGCGATCAGTGCCGAGTTGTAGCCGACGATCCCTCCACCCAGCACCACGACCTTCGCGGGGGGCACGCCCGGGACTCCCCCGAGCAAGATGCCGCGCCCTCCCTGCGCCTTCTCGAGCGCCCAGGCGCCCATCTGGGTCGCCAGGCGGCCCGCAACCTCGCTCATGGGCGCCAGCAGCGGGAGACGGCGGTCTGGCGTCTCGACGGTCTCGTAGGCGATGCAGGTCGCTCCACTCACGACGAGAGCTTCGGTCAGCCGGCGGTCGGCAGCGAGGTGAAGGTAGGTGAACAGCACGAGGCCTTCGCGGAGGCGGCCGTACTCCTCGGGAAGCGGCTCCTTGACCTTCAAGACCAGCTCGGACGAGTCCCAGACCTCCTCGACTGAGGTCATGCGTGCTCCCACGCCCTCGTACGCCGCGTCCGCGAACGAGCTGCCCAGTCCCGCGCTGGACTCGACGATCACCTCGTGGCCGCGCTGGACGAGTTCCCGAGCCCCGGCGGGCGTGAGCGCGACACGGTGCTCGTCGGGCTTGATCTCCTTCGCGACGCCGACCCTCATTGGCGCGCGAACGATACCTGTCTTGGTCTGATCCGTCCCGGCGGGCAGGCCAGTTATCGGTCAACCATCTAGGCTCCCGGCGTGCACGCCTCACGCTTCGAGAACGACCGGTTCGTCGTCGACCAGCTGTTCCGCCCGATGGTGAACCTCTACACGGTCTCGACGCTCGGACCGGACGGCAAGAGCGCCGGCGCGACGGTCGCGTTCGCACGCCAGAAGCGGATGGCGCTCAAGGAGGATTTGCGGTTCTTCGCCGACGACTCGGAGACGGAGGAGCTCTTCCGGCTCAAGGCCCGGCGCGTCGTCGAGATC
>DASQGA010000089.1:0-3671 GCA_035632855.1 Gaiellaceae bacterium
CCAGCTGCGTGAGGTTCAGGTCGAGGACGTCCTCGGGCGTGAGGCGGTCGAGCTCGACATCGGCTCGATCGCCTCGTACGTGACGGGCGAGACCGTTCTCGTCACGGGCGCGGGGGGTTCGATCGGCTCGGAGCTCTGCCGGCAACTCGCCGCACTGGGCGCGGAGGCGCTCATCCTGCTCGACCACTCGGAGACCGTCCTGGTCGACATCGAGCGGGAGCTTGCCCACGAGCGGGGGTTCACGGCCTCCGTCCCGGTGCTCGGAGACACGAAGAACCGTGCCAAGATGCGGCAGCTCTTCGAGCGCCACCGGCCCGCCGTTGTCTTCCATGCCGCCGCCTACAAGCACGTCCCGCTGATGGAGGGAAACCCGGTCGAGTCGGTCCGGAACAACGTCCTCTCCACCAAGGTCCTCTCCGAGGTCTCGTCCGAGGTGGGAGTGAAGCGCTTCGTGCTCGTCTCGACGGACAAGGCCGTCAACCCGAAGAACGTCCTCGGCCAGACGAAGGCGGTCTGCGAGTGGATCGTGGCCGCTGCCGCAGCTCGCGAGGAGAACGGGACGCGCTTCATCTCGGTTCGCTTCGGCAACGTCCTCGGCTCGTCAGGAAGCGTGATCCCGCTCTTCAAGCGCCAGATCGCGCGGGGCGGGCCCGTGACCGTGACCCATCCCGACATGACCCGCTACTTCATGACGGTGCCGGAGGCCGCGCAGCTGATCGTCCAGGCGGGCGCGTTCGGCGAGAGCGGCGACATCTTCGTCCTCGATATGGGGACGCCGGTGAAGATCCTCGAGCTCGCGCGCAACATGATCACGCTGTCGGGAAAGCAACCCGACAGCGAGATCGCGATCGAGTTCATCGGCGCGCGCCCGGGTGAGAAGCTCCATGAGGAGCTCTGGGGGCGGGGAGAGGACGCCGTGCCCACCTCCCACCCGAAGATTCTGCGCTGCGCTTGCCGCCCGCTCGATCCCGCCTGGCTGGACGACGAGGTCACGGAGCTGGAACGCCTGGCGGAGGCCGGAGAGGCGCTCGAAGTGGTCGCCAAGCTCGGCGAGCTGACGCGCGCGCCGAGACGTCTCGACATCGCCGCCCGCGAGACCGTCTAGGCCAGTACCACCCGTGGACGGCTCGAGAACGAGCGTCGTCCAGGCATAATCAATTCTTATGGACACGCGGCAGCTCTCAGCCTTCTGTGAGGTCGTCGACCGAAAGAGCTTCTCCCAGGCCGCCGAGCGCCTCGGCGTGACCCAGCCCGCCGTCAGCCTGCAGGTCCGCTCGCTCGAGGAGCGGATCGGCCAGCGCCTGCTCGACCGGTCCGGTCGCCGCGTCGAGCCGACGGAGGCAGGGGTGAGCCTCTACCGGCATGCCCGCAGGCTCCTCCAGCTCGAGCAGCAGATGCTCGACGACCTGGCGGAAGGCGAGACCGGGACCCTGCACGGGACGCTCGCGATCGGCGCCTCCACGGGACCGGGTGCGCACCTCGTCCCACTGCTCCTCTGCGAGTTCCAGAAGGAGCATCCCGACCTCAGGGTGAGCCTGTCGATCTCGGACACCCACACTGTGACCGAGCAGGTGGCCGCACGCGAGCTCGAACTCGGCGTCGTCGGCGCACACGGGCGCCACCGCTCGCTCGACTTCGAGCCGCTCTCGCTGGACGAGATCGTGCTTGCGGTGCCGCCGGACCACCCGTCCGCGGGCGGGCGGATGACGCTCGAGGGGCTCCGAGCCGAGACGCTCATCGTGATGCAGGAGGGTGCGGGCGTCCGCCAGGTCGTCGACGAGGAGCTCCGTCGCGCCGGTCTCCGAGTCCGGGACCTCGACGCCAAGCTCGTCCTCGGGCTCCAGGAGTCCGTGAAGAGTGCGGTCGGCGCCGGGTACGGCGTCACGTTCATCTCGCGGACCGCGGTCGAACGGGAGCTTGAGACCGGGGTGCTCGGAATGGCGCGGGTTGAGGGCCTGGAGCCCTCGCGTCAGATCTACGTCGTCCGCGGGCGCGGGCGCGCTCTGACGCGGGCGGCCGAAGCCTTCCTAGCGTTCGCGCGGGAGCACGCCGGTTGATCGTTCGCTGGGGGCTCGACGAGCTCCCCGGCGTGCTCGCGGAGCTCGGAGTCGGGCGGCCCCTGCTCGTGACCACGCCACGCTGGACCAGGCTCGACCTGCCAGTCCACGGTGTCTACGATGGCGTTCGCTCTCACGTCCCGGCTGACACCGTCGAGGCGGCCGTCCAAGCATCGCGTGACGCGGACGGGCTGCTCGCCGTCGGCGGTGGCAGTGCGATCGACACCGCCAAGGCCGTCTCGGCGCGGAGAGACCTGCCCGTCGTCTCGGTTCCGACCACGTACTCGGGCGCCGAATGGACGGCCGGCTTCGGCGTTCGCGACGAGACGCGTGGAGTCAAAGGTGGTGGCGGCGGTGGACGCGTCGAGGGGATCGTCTACGAGCCGGAGCTGACGCTGACGCTCCCGCTCGGGGAGACCGTCGGCACGGCGATGAACGCCCTTGCGCACTGCGCGGAGGCCCTCTATGTCGAGGGCCGAAACGCTGAGGCCGATGAGGAGGCCCTCGCCGGAGCGCGCCTCGTCTCGGGCGCGCTCCCGACGGTCGTCGCAGGCGGGGAGGACCGGGAGGCGCGCCGTGAGCTCCTCGAGGGGGCCATGCACGCGGGCGCGGCGCTCGCCGATGCGGGGCTCGGGCTCGGGCATGCGATGGCACAGGCTCTCGGCGGCCGCTACGGGATCGCCCATGGCGCCGCAAACGCCCTCTGTCTTCCGGCGGCACTTCGCTTCAACGAGCCTGTCGCCGCAGCAGCGATCACACGCTTTTCGGACGCGGTCGGAGGCGGGGAAGCGGCCACCCGTGTGGAGGAGCTCGCCGCCCTGGGCGGGTTCCGGCGGCTTCGCGACTTCGGCGTACCCGAGGACGAGCTCGAGGACGTGGCCGCGGCCACGGTGGCGCGCTCGGGCGCGCGGGCGAATCCGCGCAGGGCCACCAGGGAGGAGATCGCAGCGCTGTTTCGGGAGATTTGGTGAAATGGCTGGTCGCATGGAACTGGCAGATCTTCGCAAGCGGCTCGACGACCTCCCCGGCTGGCTCAGCTACGAGGAAGGCGAGACCCTCTACACGCTGGCGCAGAAGTGCAGCGGCCGCGGTGTCATCGTCGAGATTGGCTCGTGGCGCGGCAAATCGACCACCTGCCTCGGTCTCGGCTCGAAGGCTGGGAAGGCGGTCAAGATCTACTCGGTCGACCGCCACACGGACGGAACCTTTCCGGACTTTCTGCAGAACATCGAGAAGGCCGGCATCGGCGACCTCGTGACGCCGATCCGGTCGCGCTCGCAGGACGCGTGGCAGGACTTCGATGAGCCGATCGAGCTTCTCTTCATCGACGGCTCCCACGAGTACGACCTGGTCAAGGACGACTTCGACCACTGGGTGCCGAAGGTGGTCGACGGGGGCGTGGTCGCTATGCACGACACGACGTGGTTCGAGGGGCCGAGGCGGGTCGCGGACGAGCTGGTCTTCAAGTCGCGCCACTTCAAGAACGCGCGCTTCGTCTTCAGCTCCACGAGTTTCGGCACGAAGGTGCCAGAGAACACGGCGGTCGACCGGGCGCGGAACCGCTACTCCCTGACGGTCAAGAAGGGCGTCGAGCTGAGCCGGAAGCTCCTCGAC
>DASQGA010000090.1:0-3215 GCA_035632855.1 Gaiellaceae bacterium
GAGGCTCGTCGCTGCGTCAAGCGCGCGCTTGCTCGCTACTTCTACCGCCGGCTCGACGCGATTGGAGCTGTCGCCTTGACACCATAGAAGCGTCTGGGCACCGCGGCCGGTCGCGGTGCGTAGCAGCGCTACGTGCCGTGACCGGACGTGCTGATCCAGCGCCGTGTCTGGGGCGTCACCGGCCCGGCCGAACTTTCACATCAAGCCTCTAGTTCGACACGCTCGATCGTGACGGGCTCCCGCGGGCGATCGCCGGCATCGCGATCAACCTGGGAGATCTCGTCGACGACGTCCATACCGTCCGTCACCCGCCCGAAGACCGTGTGTTTGCCGTTCAGCCACGGGCAAGCCTCGGCGGTGACCACGAAGAACTGACTGCCGTTCGTATTCGGACCGCTGTTGGCCATGGCGAGGGCGCCTCGATCGACGCCGTGCTCGTTCCCCTCGTCCTCGAAGGTGTAACCGGGCCCGCCCGAGCCGGTACCGGTCGGATCGCCGCCCTGGATCATGAAGTCGGGGATCACGCGATGAAACGACACGCCGTCGTAGAACCCCTCACGCGACAGCTTCAGGAAGTTCTCCACGGTCCGCGGCGCGTCCCCGTCGAAGAGCTCGACGTCGATCGCGCCATGATTCGTGTGCAGGGTGGCCCGAGACACGGGCGACACCCTAGCGGCTCTCTAGTTGACGGTGAGGGTGCCCTCCATGCCGGCGGCCCTGTGACCGCCGACAGAGCAGTAGAAATCGTAGGTGCCCGCCTCGAGCTCCGCCTTCACGCTGGACGCTTCGCCCGTCACCGTCTCGGTGGCGACCGAGTCGATCCCGCTCCCTTCGATCGTCACGTTGTGCGGAATGCTCGCGGACGGGTTCGTGAAGTTGATGGTCACGCTGCCGGCTGGTGCCTCGAGGGAGGTCTTATCGAACTTCAGCTCGTCGCCCACGGCCGCCACCTCGAGGGTCCCGCCGCCCCCGCCGCCGCCACCGGACGTCTCCGTCGTGGCGCCGGTGTCCGTCGCGGCGCCGGTGTCCGAGCTACCCGAGTTGTCGTCGCCGCCCCCGCACCCGGCGGCTATCACCGCGACCAACGTGAGAAAGAGGAAAATGACAAGAGAGGTTCGCCGTGACATGCAACTCCTTTGGTTTGGGTTCTTGACGTAACTTCGGGAAAGCCTAGCGATCGGATTTCGAGCCTTGGGTAGGCTCGGCGCCGTGCCCGACCTCGTCCTCGGCCCGCTGCTCCGACACGTCGGCGAGAACGACGCCACCGTCTGGGTCGAGACGGACGGCCCGTGCGAGGTCGAAGTGCTGGGGCGGACAGCGCGCACATTCCACGTCGCGGGCCACCACTACGCGCTGGTCTGCGTCGATGGCCTCGAGCCCGGAAGCGCCACCGAGTACCAGGTCACGCGCGACGGAAAGCCGGTCTGGCCTCTGTCGGGCAGCGAGTTTCCGCCGAGCGTCATCAGGACGATCGGAAGTGACCGACCGCTCGAGCTCCTCTTCGGCTCCTGCCGGATGGCGCGGCCACACGAACCGCCGTACACGGCCTTGCCGGATGCGAGCCAGGAGGGCGTGGGCCAGGATGCCCTGCGCGCGACCACCCTTCGCATGCGCGAGCTACCTCGCGAGGCGTGGCCGCACGCTGCGCTCCTGATCGGGGACCAGGTGTACGCCGACGACGTCTCCCCGGAGACGCTCCGCTTCATCCGGAGCCGCCGGGACACCTTCGAGCCGCCGTACGAGGAGGTCGCGGACTTCGAGGAGTACACGCGCCTCTACCGGGAGTCGTGGCTCGAGCCATCCATCCGCTGGTTTCTCTCCACGGTCCCGACCGCCATGCTCTTCGATGACCACGACGTCCACGACGACTGGAACATCTCGCAGGCGTGGGTCGAGCGGATGCGGGCCCTTCCTTGGTGGGAGGACCGGATAGTGGGCGCCTTCGTCTCGTACTGGATCTACCAGCACATCGGAAACCTGTCGCCGCGCGAGCTCGCCGAGGACGAGCTCTGGGCGCGAGTGCAGGAGGCCGACGACGCTTCGTCGATCTTGCGCGAATTCGCCCACCAGGCCGACAGGGAGGCGAACGGCACCCGCTGGAGCTTCCACCGAGACTTCGGCCGCACCCGCCTGCTCGCGATCGACTGCCGAGCCGGACGTGTCCTCACCCACGGAGACCGGGCCCTGCTGGACGACGATGAGTGGGATTGGGTCGTCCAGGCTGCACAGGGAGACCACGACCACCTGCTCCTGGCCATGTCGGACCCATTCCTGCTCGCCCCGGGCATCCACCACGCCCAGTCCTGGAGCGAGGCGGTTTGCGACGGCGCCTGGGGAAAGGTCGCCGCCGGCCTCGTCGAGAACCTCCGGGAGGCCGGCGACCTCGACCACTGGGCCGCGTTTCGCCGGTCCTTCGAGCGGCTGGCTGACCTGCTCGTCGCGCTCGGAAGCGGCGAGCGAGGCACGCCGCCCGCGTCGATCGTCGCCCTCTCCGGCGACGTCCACAACGCCTATCTGTCCGAGGTCGGCTTTCGCCGTGGCTCGGACGTTCGCAGCCGCGTCTATCAGGCGGTGTGCTCCCCGGTTCGGAACCCACTCAAGGCGAACGAGCGCCCCGCCGAGCGCTTCGGATCGTCCAAGGTGGGCGAGCTGATCGGCAAGGCGCTCTCGCGCTCTGCGGGGGTGCCTCGCCCATCGATCGGATGGCGCACCCTCGAGGGCCCCCACTTCGACAACCAGATCGCGACGCTTCAGATCGACGGACGCTCGTCGCTCCTACGCCTCGAACGCGTGGGCCGCGACTGCGAGCTCCGGACGGTTTTCGAGCACCGCCTCGCGGACAAGACCTAGCCGCCTAGCGCTCGACCTGCGATCCCCCGACGATGGCGTCGCGCCCGTCGGGATACCGGACCCAGGCCTTGTGCCCGCCGTCGTAGTCGGGAGCCCAGAGAACGAGCGTTGCTTGTTCGCCTCGAACCTTGCAGGGCTCGGAGAGCTCCTCGTCGATGCCGCGCCAGACGCGCACGAATGGATTCGACTCCCACTCCGTGCCGATCGTGGTCGGCTCCCGGTGACCCGGGTGCACGCGGGTGTCGGGCTCGAGTCGCATCAGCCGATCCATGATCGACTCCCGGAGCTCCTCGAAGCTTCCGCCGCCGGTGCCGCCCACGGTGCCCCTGAACAGGACGTCTGCGGTGAAGCAGTCGTCTTCCCCC
>DASQGA010000091.1:0-1859 GCA_035632855.1 Gaiellaceae bacterium
CAGGAACGGGTGCGAGCGCGGCACGTAGATGACGTCGTCGGCGTGGTGTTGGATGTCCTCGTTCCCGTCCGTCGCGATGGCGATCACCTGCGCCCCCCGCGCCCGGACCTCCTGGATGTTCGAGACCACCTTGTCGTAGACGTGGGAGTCGGTCGCAATGCAGACGACCGGGGTCGATGCGTCCAGAAGGGCGATCGGGCCGTGCTTCATCTCACCCGCCGAGTACGCCTCGGTCGGGATGTAGGAGATCTCCTTCAGCTTCAGCGCCCCCTCCAGGGCGACCGGGAGGCCGATGTGGCGACCGAGATAGAGGAAGAAGGGCTTCTCGTAGTGTCGCTGCGCAATCTCTTCGATCGGATGGTCGGCGTTCAGGTACGCGCGCATCTTGTCCGGCAGCTCGCACACCTCCCGCAGGAGGTCGGTGATCTCGTCGTCGGGAAGGGTGCGCCGAACCTGGGCGAGCTTCAAGGCCACTATGAGCATGACCGCAAGCTGGGCGGTGAACGTCTTCGAGGCGGCGACGCCCATCTCCAACCCTGCCCTCGTGTAGAGAACCTTCTCGACCTCACGGGTGATCTGGGTCCCCTGGAGGTTCGTGACGGCAACCGTGCGCGCACCCGACTCGCGGGCGCGAGCCATGGCTGCGATCGTGTCCGCGGTCTCCCCAGACTGGGAGATGCCGATCACGAGGGTGTCCTTGGTCAGGACCGGGTGCCGGTAGCGCCACTCGCTCGCGATGTCCGGCTCGCACGGAAGCCGAGCCCACTCCTCGATCACGTAGCGCCCGACCACGCCCGCGTGGTAGGCGGTGCCGCAGGCGAGGACGACGACGCGCCGGAGGTTCTGGAGCTCGAGATCGGTGAGCCCGAGGTCGAGCTCGAGGGAACCGTTCAGCAGGTACTCCTCGATCGTTCGCTCGACGGCGCACGGCTGCTCGTAGATCTCCTTCAGCATGAAGCTCTCGTAGCCCTGCTTCTCCGCGGACTCGTCGTCCCAGTCGACCAGGAGCTCGCCACGAGATCGAACGCCCTCCTCGGCGGAGAAGAAGGTGGCGCCCTCTGGCGTGATCGCGACGACTTCCCCGTCCTCGATCAGCTGGACGCGGTGAGTCTCCCGCTGGAAAGCCGCGATCGACGACGCGAGGAAGGTCTCGCCGTCGGAGAGCCCGACGACCAGCGGGCACTGGAGCCTCGCGCCCACGAGCAAGCCTGGATGCGCGCTGTGGATGACGACGAACGCGAAGTGTCCCTCCAGGTCGGCATAGGCCGCCCGCACGGCCTCGACGAGGTCGCCCTGGTAGTGACGCTCGACCAGGTGCGCGACGACCTCGGCGTCGGTCTCCGACGAGAACGTGTGCTCGTCGGCGAGAAGCGACGCACGGAGCTCGACGAAGTTCTCGACGATCCCGTTCAGGACGAGCGCGAGCTCGCCGGGCACACAGCCCTCGAGCGGGTGGGCGTTCTCCTCGGAGACTCGGCCGTGCGTCGCCCAGCGCGTATGGCCCACGCCGGTTGTCGACACCGAGCCGTTCGGCCCCGCAGCCACCTTCAGATGGTCGAGGTTGCCGACCGCCCGAACGAAGTCCAGTCCTTCGTCTTCGATGAGGCAGAGGCCGGCCGAGTCATAGCCCCGGTACTCCAAGCGCTCCAGGCCGCTGAGAAGGAGCTCTTTGGCGGCTCTCGAGCCTACGTATCCGATGATTCCGCACACTGAAGCCGCCTCCCTCCCCGTCGTCGGGTCGTTACGTTGGTACCGCTCTTCTCCCTGCAAATACCGCCTGAAAACTGAAGCCCGGCCTCAGCCGAGCTCCTGGTTTACGAGGGCCGCGATGGTATCACAGAGCTTTTCCGCCTCGGCCT
>DASQGA010000092.1:0-9343 GCA_035632855.1 Gaiellaceae bacterium
CGATCACGATTGCCGGCGTGCCGCCGAGCGCCTCGAGCTCTCGTTCGAGAGCCACGACGTCGAGCCGGCCGGCGTCGTCGCGGGCGAGCACGCGTACCGATCCGCGACCGAGCCCGAGCATCCCCAGGGCCTTGTAGGCCGTCGCGTGCACGTAGCCGCTCGAGAGGACGGGGACACGGGGAAGCCCGGTCAGCCCGTCGACGTCCACGTCGGCCCCGTGCCGCTCGCCCCACCAGCGTCGGGCGGCCGCCAGCGCCACGAAGTTCGCCATCGTCGCCCCGGTCGTCAGGACGCCTCCCCAGCCCTCCGGCAGCCCGAAGAGATCCGCGAGCCAGGCGATCGAGACGCGCTCGAGCTCGGCGGAGAGTGGTGACTCGACCCAGGCGAAGCCGTTCTGGTCGAGCGTCGACGTGAGCCAATCTGCTCCAAGTGCCGCCGGGGTGACGCCGCCGGTGACGAAGTGGAACATGCGAGGCCCGGAGGAGGCGACCGACGCCTCGACCCCCTCCTCGAGGAGCTCCTTGAGCGCCGCGAGCGCGCCCTCGCCCTCCTCCGGGAGCGGGCCACCTAGCGAGCGGGCCGCCGCTTCCGATCCGGCTGTGAGCAGCGGGCGCTCGTCCAGCCCTTCGAGGTACCGGCGCGCCTCCGCCGTGACGAGCGAGAGGACATCGTCGAGCTCGCTGGGATGCACGGCTAGAGCTCGCCGACTCGCCGGCAGATCTCCACGTGGAAGGCGGTTGCGTAGCCGAGGTCGTCCACGTGGATCCGCTCGTCCTTGTTGTGGAACCCGGTCGCGCGGATCTCTTCGGGCGTGTGCCGCGAGGGCCAGAAGCCGTAGGCCACGGTGCCGAAGCTCTGGCGGAGGTAATGGGAGTCCGTGAAGCCGACGGAGAGCACAGGGAGCAGGGTTGCCCCCGCATCCCGCTCGTCCAGGAAGCGCTGGCAAAGGTCGTAGAGTGGCGAGTCGATCGAGGCGATGGTGCCCCCGTTCGGCGGCTCGAGAAACTCGAGCTCGTAGGGAAGGTCGGTGCCGAGGGCGAGGCGCAGCTCGGCCTCGAGGTCAGTGTCCGTCATGCCGGGAAGAACCCGGCAGTCGCACTCGACGCTCGCGCGGCCGGGCATCACGTTTCGTGCGCTCGAGCCCCGGAGCCGGGTCGGGGCGATCGTGATGCCGAGCAGCGCCGGCAGCTCGTGCGGGAAACCGGAATGGAGCTCCGACGCGCGCGCGACCGCGTCGTCGACGTCACCGTCGAACGGCCCGACGAGGGCCTCGAGCGTGGCCCGGGTCTCCGGCAAGACATGACGCTCAGTGCGGTGCGCCGCGAGGCGTTCGATGAGCCTGGCGAGCCGAGGAACGGCGTTCGCGCCTGCCGTCGGCATCGAGGCATGGCCCGCCTCGCCCAGCGCTGTGACGAGTACCGGGAGCGTCGCCTTCTCGCCGACCACGATCGGCACCACTACCCGGCCGTCGGCCAGGACGAGCCGTTCGCCGCCGCCCTCGTTCAGCGCGTAGTCGGTGCGGAGGTCGGGCCGCTCACCGACCAGCCAGATCAGGCCGACCTCCTCGGTGCCGTCCTCCTCGTCAGCCTCCGCGATGTAGAGGAGATCGCCACGCGGCTGGTGACCCGAGCGCGCCAGCGCCGCCATGGCAACGGCTCTCGTGGCGGTCTCGTTCTTCATGTCGACGGCGCCGCGGCCCCAGAGGTACCCCTCGTCGTCCACGTGCGCCTCGAACGGCGGGTGCTTCCAGTCCTGGGCGTCTGCAGGAACGACGTCGGTGTGGCCGAGGAGGGCCAGGCTCGGCCCTTCGCCCGAGCCGGGGATCCGGGCGATGAGATTCGCTCGATCGGGGTCCCGCGCGACCAGCTCGCACTCGATGCCGTTCGCCTCCAGGTACTGCTTGAGCACAAGGGCGGCCGGGGTCTCCCGGCCGGGCGGGTTCGACGTGTCGACCCGGATCAGGTCACGGACAAGGCTGAGAGCCTCGTCACGGAGCTCACGCTCGTTCACGAGCTATTCCCAGGCGACGTCGACGATCTCGGGCAGCTCGACGCCGAGCGCCCGCCAGAACACGCCGCCGTTTCGGGAGACGTAGAGGCGGTTTCGGGCGCCGTACAGCACATGATCCGGATTCTCCCCGATGACGAGCGCCTTGCCGGTGGGTAGGCCCGACCCGCGTTCCGTCCAGGTCGTCCCGGCGTCGTGGGAGACCATCAGCGGCGGCCGCCGGGCGAGCGCCAGGACGATCGTCGAGCCGGCGGCGTCCACGTCCACGAAGTGATCCCGTGCCCATCCGGGCACGAGGTGGAGAGGCCGCTCGCGCTCGAGCGCGTCTCCCGCTCGCCGGTCGATCAGCTCGTCCTCGTCCGCGGCTTCGCCGATCTCGACGGCGTACACGGCGTCCTCGCAGCCGGCGAGAGCGATCACGGTGTTCGAGAGACCGTTGCGGGCCGCGCCACGGGCCGGAGCCGCAGTGCTGCGTAGAGGAGGAACCCAGCCGCGAAGGCGGGAATCGAGGCACCGGTTGTGACCGTGCCGGCGTCGGGAACATGGCCGAGCCACGAGGTCCAGAACGCGGGCCCGGTCGGCTGGATCCACTGGTAGACGGCGAATCCGCCAAGCCAGGCGGTCAGTCCGCTCCAGCGGACTGCGACGGGCGCGGCCGAGCCGACCACGAAGTCGGCTGCGAGGACGCCGAAGAGTGGGATGAAGAACGAGCCGAGCAGGAAGAGGAACGACTGGTATTCGACGAGGTCGACCACGAGGGCGCCGCCCGTGGCCGTCCCGGCGGCGGCCAGGATCAACAGGCGCTGGGACACGTGGGGGACGAGGTTCTGAAGGGAGACGGCCGCCGAGTAGACGTTGGCGAAGGGCTCGTCGGTCTCGTCGACGGTGAGCGCCAACAGAGCGATCGCGCTCGCAAAGCCACCGGCAGCCACCGCGGGGATGAGCGTTGCCGGGTCCGAGAGGTCGCGCGAAAGGAGGAGCAGGGCGCCGAGCCCGTACAGGAGTGCGTTCGGGACGAAGTAGCCGATCGCGGTGCCCCAGAACGCTCCCCGGCCGCTCTTTGCAAACCGGGTGTAGTCGGCGGCGAGCGGGAGCCAGGATGCCGCCATCGCCACGGTCAGGTCGACGCCCTGCCAGAAGGTCAGACCGCCCTCGCCGGGCTGGGACCAGAGCGCGCCCAGGTCGGCGCCGTCCAAGGCCCACCAGACGAGGTAGGCGGTCGAGGCGAGGACGGCCCAGAGCGCAAAGCGTCGAATCCACCGGCGGACGAATGAGATCGGACCGGCGAGGGCGAGAAGCGCGGTCAGCGCCCCGAATGCGAGCACCCAGAGCCAGCGCGCCTCGAACCCGAAGGCCCGATCGGCGAGGGCGCTCGCCGCCGTCGCGATCACGATCAGCTCGAACGTCGCCCAGCCGAGGTTCTGGAGGACGTTCAGCGCCGTCGGAGCGTAGGAGCCGCGGACTCCGAGCGGCTCCCGGAGGAGAACCATTCCCGGCAGGCGCCGCTCCGCCCCGATCAGGCCGGCGAGGCCGAGCAGGGCATTGCCGACGAGGGCGCCGACGAGGATGGCGAG
The DNA here is from genome assembly GCA_035632855.1 of Gaiellaceae bacterium. Lineage (GTDB taxonomy): Bacteria > Actinomycetota > Thermoleophilia > Gaiellales > Gaiellaceae > DASQGA01. The sequence continues at coordinate 3,582 of DASQGA010000092.1, forward strand.
GAGGGCGCGCGGCAGGCCGAGCGCCGGGACGAGGAGCGCCCCTGCGACCAGGACGAGCAGCGACACACCCAGGTTCGACCAGAGCAGCAGGGTGTCGACGAACGAAAGTGTCCGCAAGCGCTCGGGAACGGGTGTGATCCCCCAGCTCCGCTCCGATGTGTCCACGTCCGCTCCCTTCGCTGGCATTACCCAGATCAGGTTCGTCGGGTCAGGGCTCTGAGCCCTATCTCAGCCGCTAGGAAGCGGCACCCCGGCTTTCGGGCGGGATTCTAGCCCCGGACGGGAGTCGCTCGCGGGCGCTGCCCGTGGCGACCGTTCGGCAGAGAGACGGCCTCGAGCAGCGCGTCCTCGCGCGTGTCCGTGTCCGGCTTGAAGGACTTCCAGGCGACGATGTGCTGCAGGTTCCGCTCGCTCCCGAGTGTCGCCAGGATCGAGCGGGTCACACTCGGCTTTCCCGGAGGTGCGTCGAGCACCCAATCGAACTGGTCGCGGAACGTCTTGCCGTCGACGGTGTACGCCTCGCACGCAAAGGCGTCCAGGAGGTCGGTCGCGGTGCGGACGCCGTAGCGCCGCAGCGTCTGTCGGTCCTCCTGGTTGGTGTGGAGGTAGAGCAGGGACTGGTCGACCCAGTCGACGAGCCGCTCCACGGGGATCCGGGTGTTCAGCATCACATCCACGAGGTCGGCGGTTGCGAGGTTCTGCATATCCTCGATCCCCTCCTCGAGCAACCGTGACTCGTACCAGATGTTCAGACCGTCGAGCTTGCTGAGGGGATGCTCCGACCGGAGCGTCGGCACGACGATCCCGAGCGGCTTCTTCACGAGGAGCTGGAGCGCCTGCCACCCGACCGTCGGGAAGACGCCGATCGTAAACGCGAGTGCCGAGCGCTGGGCCTGCGTCGCAACGTCCTGGATCAGCGGGTCGATCGTCCAGACAAGGAGCGCCACGATGATGATCCGCATCGTCGCGCTCACGTATGCGGTCGCTTTCAGGTCGTTCTGGAAGAAGCGCCGGACAATCATCTGGAGGATGTAGAAGTAGGCGCCGAGGAACGCGAACGCGATCGTCTCGCGCGGAAGCGCCGGCAGCCCGGCCAGCTCGAAGTCTGCGGGCGTGATCGACTTGTGGAAGACCGTCTCGGGTTCCGCGACGAAGACCCAGCCGATCGCGATCAGGAGGGTAGCCGCGCCCACCTGGAGCTTGTGGGCGGCGCGGAGCGACACGACAGCCGGCTCCTTGCCATGCCTGCCGTGGGCCGTCTGGAGCGGGCCGAAGAGATCCTCGAACTTCCGGCGGTAGATGTTTCGCTGGTCGATCTCCTCGAGCCGCTCTCGGCCCGCTGCGGTCTTTAGGGCCGCTTGGCGCGCGCGGCGCCAGGGCTCGACGTAGCGGGTCATCTCCGGTGGCTCGGGGAGGTGGGCGTAGTCGTCCATGTGGAGCTGGAAGAGGTTCAGCACGTACTCCTTCCAGACCGTTCGCGTCCGCCGCGAGCTGAACTGGACGTACAGGACCGCCGGGAGGAGCGAGAAATAGAGGATCGCGAAGAGCTTCAGCATGAGCACCTGGTCCTCTGCGGTCAGGTAGATCGACGCGAGCAGGACGGCTCCGACGAGGATGAAGAAGACGGCGAAGTCGCCCGCGAGTTTCGCACCCTGGCTCGAGAGCCCCCTGCGAACGGTCGGGAGCTTCACGGCGAGCACCCAGACCCCAGTCACCACGGCCGCGATGACCCCCGTCACGACCCAGCGCGACGGGCCAGAGGGCAGGCTCCGCCAGACGATCGCGAAGTACAGGATCGCGCCGATGACGAGGAAGCCGAGGAGCGGCGCGTCGGGCTCGGCTTGAGCCGTGCTCGTCTGCTCGGGTGTGTCTCTGGAAGCGTCTGCGGCCATGTTCTTCTCCCGAGCCGCAGAGCCGAGGACCCCGGTCCTACGCCATCGAGCCGCTCGTGTCAAGTGGTGCTAGTTCGGCGATCCGCTCGGCGGCTCGAGCGAGCGCCTCCTCCGAGAAGAGAAACGGTCTCGCGTTCTCGAGATTTCGAACCGGGCCGTCGAGCTGGTCCGACCCGGCCGCTCCGTTCAAGGCGTACCGGAGTGGGATCTCGTGGCAGACGACGAGCACGTGCTCGTGCGGAGCCGCCAGCACCCGCGCGAATCCCTCTGCATAGCGTCTGGCTGCATCGTTCATGCTCTCCCCGCCCGGAAAGCGGTCGTCGCGCGTGTGCGCCCGCTTCCACGTGCGGTAGTCCGCGATCGACTTGCCCTCGAGCTCGCCCACGTCGATGTCGTCCAGCAGAGGCTCCTCGTGAAACTCGACCTCCCGTCCTGCGAGCGCGATCCGAGCCGTTTCCCTCGTGCGAGCGAAGCGCGTGTGGAAGCAGGCCTCGAGCGGGATGTTCGCGACCTGGAGGCCGAGGAGCGCCGACTCCTCGCGGCCGCGCTTGGTCAGGCCCACCGGGACGGACGGGTCGCCGTTCACGAGCGAGAGCTCGTTCAGCGTCGACTCGGCGTGACGGGCGATGACGAAGAGGCGCACGCGCTCGAATCAGATCACGAAATGCTCTCGGCGCACGTCGCCGCGAGCGAACCGCTCCAGCGAGAAGGGCGAGAGGTCGAGGCTCGGCTCGCGCCCGGCGACGAGCTCCGCCACATGCTCGCCGACCGCGGGGGCTTGCTGGAAGCCGTGCCCGGAAAAGCCGGTCGCGTAGAGGAAGCCCTGCGGGTCGCCGGCCGCCCCGACGATCGCGTTGTGGTCGGGACTCATCTCGTAGAACCCCGACCAGGATGCTTGCACCGGCAATTCGGCGAGGAGCGGAAGCCGGTGCATCGCGTGCTCGGCGAGACTGTCGAGCGTCTCCTCCCGGCCACCGAAGACCAGGCCCGGTCCCTCACTGTGGAAGTAGAAGCCCGTGGAGAAGTCGATCGTGAGCGGCAGACTCTGCGGCAGGCCGCCCGAATCGGGCGTGTAGTGCATGTACCGCCGTTCCCCGCGAACCGGGAGGTCGAGGCCGGCCAGTGCTGCAATCTCCCCTGACCACGCGCCCGCTGCACACACGACCGTCCCCGTGGAGATCCGCCCGCCCGACGTTGTTACGGCGGTGACCCGCCCGCGCTCCACTTCGATCCCGGTCACCGGGTCTCCCTGCCGGATCCGGGCGCCGCTCCGGCGGGCTGCGGCGGCGTATCCCTGAACGACTGCTTCCGGAGTCGCGTAGCCGTCGATCGGGCAGAAGGTCGCTGTGAGGAGGTCGGACGTCTCGAGCCCCGGGACGATCGCCGCCGCCTCGTCAGCCGGGATCTCGCGGGACGGAACTCCCAGAGAGTGCTGGAGCTCCAGGGCGACGCGGAACCGCGCCGCGTCCTGCTCGTCGTCCAGGAGGAAGAGGTAGCCCGTCTGGTGAAAGTCGATGTCCGCACCTATGAGCTCGGTGAAAGCGGCGAACTCGTCGATCGACCGGAGTGCTATGCGCACGTTCAGCTCGTCTGCGAACTGGGCCCGGATGCCTCCAGCCGACTTGCTCGTGGAGCCGGAGGCGAGCTCGTTCCGCTCCAGGAGGACGATGTCCGTCACGCCCAGCGTGGTGAGGTGGTAGGCGACGCTGGCGCCCATGACGCCGCCGCCAACGATCACGACTTCTGCCGACTCGTTCACGGGCAGAATGTAGATGGTTGACCGGCAATTACCACACCCACGGATGGCGGCCCAGACACGGCGCCAGTCCGCACCCTCGCCCTTGTCAAGGCTTCTAGCCTTGCCTGCGGACGATGGCGCACCCTGGCTTGGTCTGGGCCGTCCCCGCGGGCATGCCAATTACCAATCAACCATCTGAATGGTTTGATCGAAGCAGGCGACCCAGCTCCGCGGTTCGCGCTCCCGGACACGGATGGGAATCTCGTCGGGCCCGCTGACTTCTTGGGCCGGCCTGTCCTCTTCGTCTTTGCACGGCACCTCTACTGACTCGTCTGCCAGAGGCACCTGGTCGAGGTGCAGAAGGAGCTCGCAGGTCGCGCAGAGCTGGACGTGGCGATCGTCTCGCCCGCGGAGCCGGAGCCGCTTGAACGGGTCGGCCGAGAGCTCGGATTGACCGTTCCGCTCCTTTCGGATCCAACCTGGAGCACATACCGGGCCTTCGGGTTCGGGCGCGCCGGCGCGAGGACGCTCCTGCTCTCGCCGCGGACGTGGTGGGCAGGGTTCCGAGCGGTCCTGAAAGGCCGGCCGCCGCGCCGACCGACTGAGGACTACGCGGAGCTCGGCGGCGACGTTCTGCTGGGCCCGGACGGGCGTGTCGCCTGGATCCACCGGAGCCGAAACGCGGCCGATCGCCCCCGGCCCGCGGAGGTGCTCTCCAGCCATATGGGGTTTCGTTCCACCGAGGACGGGTAGGCGTCCAATGACAGTGCGAGCGGCTTGCCGCTTCGCCGACGGGCTGCACCAGCAGCTCGAATCGTAGAGACGGCCGGGGGGTGGGGCTCCCCGGCCCCTTTGCGTTGTAGGCTCGCATCGTGTTGCATCCGTTCGACATCGACGGGGCCAGAGAGCGTCTCGGGGCGAGCGGCGGCTACGAGATCGTGCACGAGTCGCCGGGGCTCGAGATCGGGGTGTACGTCCTCGTCGCACCCGAGCCCGACCGCCAGCAGCCTCACGAGGACGACGAGGTGTACTACGTGCTCGAGGGACGGGGAACGCTCGATGTGGAAGGCGAGACCGTGGAGCTCGAGGAAGGGCACGCCGTGTTCGTGCCGGCGCACGCGGAGCACCGCTTCAGGTCCTACGAGTTGCTCAGCCTGCTGGTCGTCTTCGAGCGCAAGCGCCAGTAAGCCCTCCGTGCGGGTCTTCCTCACAGGGGCGACCGGGTTCCTGGGGCGACATCTCGTCCCGTTGCTCCTCGAGCGCGGCGACACGCTTCGTGCCCTGGTGCGCCCTGGGACGGACGCGAGTGCGCTCGAGGCGATGGGCGTCGAGATTCTGCGGGGGAGGCTCGTGACGGACGATGTCCGCCCCGCGGCGGCCGGCTGCGAGCTCGTTTTCAACCTGGCGGGGCGCGTCTCTCACGAGCCGAAGGACCTTCCGCTCCTGCGCGAGGCGAACGTCGACGGCCCCGTGAACGTCCTGAAGGGGATCGAGTCGGGCGCCCGCTTCGTGCACGTCTCGAGTGTCGCGGCCGTCGGCCCCGCACCTGCTCCGGACCGGCCTGCCGACGAGACGCAGCCGTTTCCTCCCAGGGCGAGGCGCTATCCGTACGCGGCGACGAAGCTGGCCGGCGAGGAGCGCCTGCTCGAGACGGAAGCTGACGTCGTGGTGGCGAACGCTGGCTTCCTGCTCGGCCCCGGCGACGTGTATCGCATCTCGACCTGGCATGTGGATCGCTACCTGCGCGGCTTCATGCGGATTCACACGCCTGGCGGGCTTTCGAACGTCGATGCCCGCGACGTGGCGGCCGGTCTCGTGGCGCTGGCCGAGCGCGGGCGAAGCCGCGAGCGCTACATCTTGACGAGCCGCGAGGGCAACCTGAGCCACGAGCAGCTCTTCCGTCGCGTCGGGGACGTGACGGGAGTCCGAAGACGGATGCTCGGCCTCCCGCCCCGAGTCGCCGCCCTGAGCGCGACCGTTTTACGCTGGCCAGTCCGGCCGGGCGAGGTGCGGGCCGCCGCAAACTGGTGGTTCTACGAGCCGGCGAAGGCCGAGCGCGAGCTCGGATTCACCGTTCGGCCGCTCGACGAGACGCTCACGGCGACCGCGGCCCAGTATCTGAAGAACGGCCG
>DASQGA010000093.1:0-8078 GCA_035632855.1 Gaiellaceae bacterium
CGAGGCGGTCAGGTGCTTCTTCGATCCCGACGGCACCTTCCCGAATCACGAGCCCAACCCGCTCCTGTCGGAGAACCGGGAGTTCGTCATGCAGAAGGTGCTCGACGAACGGGCCGACCTCGGCATCGCCTTCGACGGCGATGCAGACCGGTGTTTCTTCGTCGACGACACCGGCGAGTTCGTTCCGGGCGACTTCGTCACCGCGCTCCTCGCGCGCTCGATGCTCGAGAAGGAACCGGGTGGCACGATCATCTACGACGTGCGGGCGAGCTGGGCCGTGCCGGACGCCGTTCGCGCGGCGGGCGGGACGCCGGTCGTGAACAGGGTCGGCCACGCGTTCATCAAGCACCGGATGCGCGAGGTGGAGGCCGTCTTCGCGGGCGAGGTCTCCGGCCACTACTACTTCCGGGACTTCAGCCAGGCCGACTCGGGGACGATCCCCGCGCTCCTCATGCTCGAGCTGCTCTCGAAGGAAGGTCGCAAGCTCTCCGAGCTCCTGCGTCCTTTCCGCAAGCGCTACTTCCTGACGGGGGAGCTCAACACGCCGGTGGCGGACGTGCCCCGGAAGCTCCGCGAGCTCGAGGAGCGCTTCGGGCCGGAAGGCGAAGTGTCGCACCTCGACGGCCTTTCCGTCACGGCCGCGGACTGGCACCTGAACGTCCGTCCCTCGAACACGGAGCCGCTGCTGCGACTGAACCTCGAGGCCCTGAGCAAGGAGCTCATGGAACGAAAGCGCGACGAGGTGCTCGAGGTGATCCGCGCCTAGGTGTACGTTCATCGCCGGGCTACGATCTCGCGGTGACCCTCACCCTCGGTCACACGAGCGACCGGCGGCCGCCCTTCAAGTACGCCGCTTACACGCGCGTCGGCTTCTCCGACACCGACGCACAGGGCATCGTCTACTACGGCCGGTACCTCCCGTACTTCGACTTCGCCCGAGTCGAATACCACCGGCACCTGGGCCTCCTGATGACCGAGCGCGGTGAGCACGACTTCGTCATGCGGGCGGCTACCGTCCTGTACGAGGCGCCCGCGCGGTTCGACGACCTGCTGGAGGTGTTCGTGCGGACGAGGAGGATCGGGCGGACGAGCGTCACGACCGAGTTCTGCGCCGTTCGAGCGGACGACGACGAGCTCATGTGCACGGCGGAGCAAACCCTCGTTCTCGTGGATCTGCCCGGGCGGCGGCCTGTTCCGGTTCCGGAGAGCTACCGTGACGCAGTCGCAGGCTTCGAAGGCGCCGACCTCGATGGTTGATCCGACAATTACCACACCCACGGATGGGCTACGGCTGGAGTGCTGCACGCTCTTCGACCCGGCGGCGCACCACGGCTGGCCTCACCGCGAACACGGGCTCGCCCAGGAGCACGCTGCCGAGCTCATTCGCCTGGCGGATCACAGCCTCTCGCTCTGAGTTGAGCCCACCGCGGGCGACGAAGAGGGCGGCACGAGCGGCACGCCCCCACTCGACGACCGCAGCCAGACCCGGGGCCGGGTCGGAAGTGGCCTGCTCGGTCAGCCGCGAGTGCTCGCCAAACGCGGTAGCGAGCTCGCGCGCCTGTTCCTCGAGCTCGGCCGCTTCACGGATCGCGCCGGCGGCGGCGCCTGCCAGCTTTGCCGCCCCCTCACCAAGCTCAGCGACACGCCGCTCGGCCATGCGCTGCGCGTCACGGGTTCGAACGACCGCGCGCCGCGCCCCGGCGGCTGCCTCCTCCGAACGACCGCGGTCCGCCGCCTGCAGCGATGCCTCGGCTTCGTCGCCGGCCCGGAGAGCATCAGCAGCCTGACGCGCCGCCTCGGCCCGTTCAGCCTCGAGCCGTTCCCGCGCAACGGGAAGCTGGGCCTGAAAGGCCTCCAGCTCGGCCGCAACCAACCGCACGCGCTCGACCTCGGCACCGAGCTCGTCGAGCTCCGCCGCGGCCGCTTGTAGAGTCTCGTCCACGCGCTCGAGCTCCTGCAGGAACGCAAGCTCTTCGGCCACTAGCGGCACTATTGCTACGAGGGCGTGACGCGGTAGGCGTCGAAGACCGACTCGACGTTTCGGAGGGCGCTCAAAAGCCCGCGCAACGCCTTGATGTCACCCACCTCTGCGACGTACCAGTTCTTTGCCATCTGGTCTTCGACGTGGCCCCCGTACTCGACGATGTTCGTGCCGTGCTCTGCAAAGGTCCTCGCCACGTCCTCGAGCAGGCGCGGTCGGTCCCAGGACGAGACCGCGATCTGGACTCGAAAGCTCTGCGAGGCGCCGCCGTCCCACTCGACCGGCGTGAAGCGGTCGGGGTTCCTCTGCAGCGCGCGCACGTTCGGGCAGTCGTCCCGGTGGATGGTGATTCCCTTGCCAAGCGAGATGTAGCCGACGATGCCGTCCCCCGGCACCGGAGTGCAGCACTTGGCCATGCGGACGAGGACGTCCTCGACCCCGGGCACGTGGATCCCGAAGTTCTGCGACGCGACCGCGTGGCGGGCCTTGGGCTTGAGGGGAACCTTCTCCTCCTCGGCCACCTCGGTCGTCTTGAGCCGGTGGAGCACCTTGTTCGCAACCTGGGAGACCTGGAGCTTCCCGGAGCCGAGAGCCAGGTAGAAGTCCTCGGCCTTCTTGAACCCCATCTCGCGGATCACCTGCGCGAGCAGCGGTGAGTTCGAGAGCTTCCGGTACGGCAGGTTGTGCTGCTTCAAGGCGTTCTCGAGCGAGTCGCGCCCACGCTGCTCCGTGTCCTCGCGCGTCTCGCGGCTGAACCACTGCCTGATCTTGTTGCGCGCCCGGGACGAAGCGGCCAGGGACATCCAGTCCCGCGAAGGGCCACGCCCTTGCTGCTTCGACGTCAGGATCTCGACGAAATCCCCACTCTGAAGCCGGTAGTGGAGGGGGACGATGCGCCCGTTCACCTTCGCGCCGACGGTCCGGTGGCCGACATCCGTATGAACTGCATACGCGAAGTCGATCGGCGTCGAGCCGGCCGGCAGGTTCTTGACCTCGCCCTTCGGCGTGAACACGTAGACCTCGTCCGAGGCGAGCTCCGGGAACGCACGCATGAGCTCGCTGGGGTCTGTCTCCTCCTCCTGCCAGTCGGCGAGCTGCTGGAGCCATGCGATCCGCTCGGCCCCACTCGCGCGCAGCTTGGTGCCCTTGTAGACCCAGTGTGCGGCAATGCCGTACTCGGCCGTCACGTGCATGTCGTTCGTCCGCACCTGGATCTCGAGCGGCTTCCCCTCCGGACCGATCACCGTCGTGTGGAGCGACCGGTAGAGGTTGAACTTGGGCATCGCGATGTAGTCCTTGAAGCGCCCCGGCATCGGCTTCCAGAGGGAGTGGATGATCCCGAGCGCGCCATAGCAGTCGCGATCCCCCTCCTTGCCCTCGCGCTGCACGATGACCCGCATCGCGGTCAGGTCATAGATCTCGTTGAACTCCTTACCGCGCTTGGCCATCTTCTCGTAGATCGAGTAGAAGTGCTTCGCGCGCCCCGAGATCTCGGCGGGGATGTCGAGTTTCTCGAGCTCTCGCTCGACCTGTCCTGCGGCCGTCGAGACGAATTCGTCGCGGTCGCCTCGGCGCTCGTTCACCATCGCCTGGATCTCCGCGTAACGCCGCGGGTGCAGGGTCGCGAACGCGAGGTCCTCGAGCTGCCACTTGATCGTGTGGATACCGAGACGGTGCGCGAGCGGCGCGTACACCTCGAGCGTCTCGCGCGCCTTCTGGAGCTGCTTTTGCTTGCCGAGGTACTCGATCGTCCGCATGTTGTGCAGCCGGTCGGCAAGCTTGATCAGGATGACGCCGGGGTCCTGCGCCATCGCGACGATCATCTTGCGGTAGTTCTCGGCCTGGGCCTGCTCGCGGCTCTGGAAGTGGATCCGCGTCAGCTTCGTGACACCCTCGACCAAGCGGGTGATCTCCTCGCCGAACTCCGCCCGCACTTCCTCGACCGTGACGTTTGTGTCTTCGACTACGTCGTGGAGGAGCGCTGCCGCGAGAGTGGCGTCGTCGAGATGAAGCTCCGCGAGCACGCGTGCGACGCCGACCGGGTGCGCGATGAAGGGCTCCCCGCTCCGCCGCTGCTGACCCTCGTGCGCCTCGGAGGCGAAGAGGAACGCCCGCTCGAGAAGCTCGCGGTCGAGCTCCGGGTTGTAGGCGGCGACATCGTCGAGAAGCGGAACGAGCAGCTCCTGGTGCCGCTGCGCTGGGCTGTCCTGGAGGACCGGCTTCATGGACGAAGTGTAGCTTCCGCCCCCGCTCGCAAACTGGCGCCCCGAGTGAGGCTCCCGGCCGAGTAAGCGCGCGAAATGGTCGCTCGTCGTTGTCCTTTTCCTCCTGTCTTCCTGCTCTTTCGGCTTTCGGGGACCGATCCTTCAGCTCGGCTGCTTCTCGCCTCCGGTCAGGCGGCCGCTGCGAGCGTCTCCTCGAGGAGCGCCATGAAGGCGTCGGACTCCACGAGCGGCCTCCAGCGAGCCTCTCCCTCATCGAGGCCGAGCTCAGCGAAGACCTCAGCCGCCCGTGTGTCGCGCTCCCGGGCGGGCTTTCGCCATTCAGCGGCGAGCCAGGTGCGAAGCTCGACGAACCGCTCCGGGGTGTCGAAGATCTTTCGGACGACCAGCTGGGGGGAGACGGAGCCGTTCCACCGGTTCGCACCCAGCCGGAAGGCCACGTCGTACGGCCCGGGTCGCCGGAAGAGATCGAGCTTCGCGCCCTGACCGAACGCGATTGCGCCGGACCTGGTGCCGTTGGCGGTGACTGCGAGCTTCAGGTGCTTCCCCTCCCCCACGGCGCCGAGCTCGGAGAGCTCGCAGCCGGTCGCCAGGAGTGTGATGCCGGGATTGCCGAGCCCGAAGGGAGCGAGCTGCTCGAACTCCTCACAGAGCGCAAGGGTCAGGTCGCGCCCGTCGACGACGGCATCGACGACGGTCTGCGGCGTGAGCTCCGACTCGGTGAGCCTCTCCCCCGCGTAGGCGGCGAAGGCTTCGGCGAATGCGTCCACGTTCTCCGGACGGATCGAGAGCCCCGCCGCAGCGCGGTGACCGCCCCAGCGCTCGAGGTAAGACGCGCAGGACGCGAACGCGGCGTGGAGGTCGAATGCGGGGATCGAGCGCCCGGAGCCGACCCACGCATCCTCGGTGCCGGCGACCAGGACAACCGGGCGGTTGAACCGCTCCACGAGTCGCGAGGCCACGATGCCGATCACGCCGCGGTGCCACTCCTCCCCTGCGATGACGTAGGCGCTCCGGCGGCGCGTCGACTCGGGCCAGTCGCCGACCTGGCGGACCGCGTCGCGGAGGATCCGGTCTTCGACCGCCTGGCGGTCGCGATTCAGTGTCTCGAGCTCGCCCGAGAGCCGCTGCGCCTCCTGCTCGTCGCCGGTCAGGAGCAGGTCGAGGGCCACCCCGGGATGGCAGAGGCGCCCGGCCGCGTTGAGGCGCGGCGCCAGGCGAAAACCGACCGAGCCCCCATCGAGCGCAGCGGGATCCACGCGCGCGACCTGCATGAGCGCGCGAAGCCCGGGCTTGGTCGTCCGGGAGAGCCGCCGGAGGCCGGCGGCGACGAGCCAGCGGTTCTCGTCCACAAGCGGCACGACGTCGGCGATCGTGGCCAGGGCCACGAGATCGAGGTGCTCTTCGAGCTTCTCTGGCCCGACCAGCGCCTCCGCCAGCTTGTATACGACCCCTGTTCCGCACAGCTCGGGAAACGGGTAGTCGGAAGGGCGAGTCGCGACGACCGGGCAGTCGGGGAGCTCGTCGCCGGGCCGGTGGTGGTCGGTGACGACGACCTCGAGCCCGAGCGCCCGTGCTTCGGCGACCTCCTCAACCGCGGTGATCCCGCAGTCGACCGTGATGGCGAGGCCGCATTCCTCACGCGCGAGACGCGCGAGCGTGTCGATCGAGACGCCGTATCCCTCCTCGAACCGGCTCGGGAGGTGCCAGTCAACGTCTGCGCCGAGCGAGCGGAGGACGGTGACTGCGAGCGCGGTCGCGCAGATGCCGTCGGCGTCGTAGTCGCCGTGGACGCAGATCCGCTTGCCCGAGGCGACAGCGCGGCGAATCGCGTCACACGCCTCGGCCATGTTCCCGAGGAGCACAGGGTCGTGTCCCGGCCGCTCAGCGGCAAGAAAGGCCTTCGCCTTTCCGGGGTCGCCGTAGCCCCGCCGGACGAGGACGCTCGCTGTCGTCTCGCTGAGGTCGAGCGCCCGGGCGAGCTCGACGACCTCCGGGCGGGGGCACGGACGCATGGTCCATGGCCCTTGCTGCATCCCGATTTACGTTACGAGGCGGGTCGGACGGCGCCGGTGGGCCGCGCGGCACGTGCACTGACCCTTGACGTTGCCGGCACGTTTCGGGGCTATCCTCAGACCAGTGGCAGACGCGAACTATGTCTCCGGTGACGACTACGTGGTCGAGTTCCTCGGCTATCGGTTCTCCTTCAACGCGATGGACTTCGAGCAGCGCGTGAACGCCGCGGCCGTGAAGCTCGGGCTCGTCGAGCCCGGCGAGCTGGACACCGATGAGACGGCCGACCTCGTCGAGCTCGCGGCGACCGGTCGCATCAGCGAACCCGAGAGCGGGCTCGGGGAGTATCTTGTCCGCCACTGGGAGCGCCTGGCGCTAGTCGGGGACGAGTCGCTCGTCTACTGGCTTCGAAAACTTGTCTTCCGAAGCGCGTGGCTCGACCACCGTGTCAAGGAGAACCTGCTCGAGGTGGCCTGGGACGAGGCCACGGCCGAGTTCGCGTACCAGGATCCGGAGGGCGGCCGCGCGCTCCTCGAGCTCGCGCCGGTGCCGTCCTGGCACGAGCTCCAGTTCCGCCGGGCGTGATCGCGCCATCCAGCCACCGAGCGACGGCGGGCGAGACATGCCTCGCCCCTACATGCGTTGGGCTTGCGCGCGGCCGCGGATACATAAGCGGTAGCGGAAGAGATCGAACCGCGGGCCGGCCAGCCGCTCCAGGCTCCGGAGTCCACGGAAGAAGCTGGGGCGCCACTCGCTGCGCTCGACGGCGAAGCCGCCGCGCTCGAAGGCGGCCGTGAGGATCTCCGCCGGGCGGAGTCCGATGTGCGTGACGTTCTGCGCGAGCAGGAGCTCGTGCGCCTTCAGCCGTTCGATGAGATGGCGCGGATTCGGCGTGTAGACCGACAACGTGCCGTCGGCCACGAGCACCCGGCGGCACTCGCCGAGCATCGACGCGAAGGTCTCGTCGTCGAGATGCTCAACGAGGTCGGCGGCGACCGCCTTGTCGAAGGAAGCGGCGGGGAAAGGGAGCCTCGTGACGTTCGCCTGCTCGAAGCGAAGTGCGGGAAAGAGCGATGACGCCTTCCGGACGGCCCGCTCCTCGAGATCGACCCCGACGACCTCGCAGCCGAAGCTGGACAGGAAGTGCGTGATCGCGCCGGCGGCGCAGCCGAGATCGAGGACGCGGTCGCCTACGTGCGGCTCGACCAGATCCTCGATGGCCGCAAGCCGAAGCTCCGTCCATGGCGTGCGTTCGAGATACGCCTGCGCCATCGTCTCCATGAACTCGTCGTCGTAGGCAGCAGGGGCGCGGCCCAACAGCGGGAGCCTCATGGCTCGGCTTTCATGCGCGCGCCGCCAAGGACGAGCGGCGCAGCAACGGCAAGCGGATGGCCGCCGTCGGCGAGGAGTCTCACAAGCCCGGCCGCATCCCGCTCGAGGGAACCATGGGCCCGATCCTATGACGAGAGCGGACTCACAGAGGGAGACGGAATCACGCCGAATCCCCGGGTACCTAGGGCTCCGCAGTTCTGCGGCGAAACCCACGCGGTGCCGTTCTGGCGCGAGCTCCGGATCCGCCGCGCAGCGCCGTCGAGGCAGCCTAAACCGCTCGGCGCTGGTCGTTCTCGGGTTCCGACTCGGCGGACTCGTCGTCGTCCGCATCTTCGTCTTCGTCTTCGCACTCGTCGGCCTTGGAGTCGTCCTCGTCCTCTTCGGCGATGCCGTTGTCGTCCCCGTCCTCGTCGCCGTCCTTGACGCCGTCGTCGTCCGAGTCGGAATCATGAACGCGAGTTCTGTTCTCGTTCTCGTCCTCGTTTGCGAGACCGTCGTGGTCAGAATCGTCGTCGTCGGCGACGCAGGGC
>DASQGA010000094.1:0-7579 GCA_035632855.1 Gaiellaceae bacterium
CTGATCGCGGTCGACGTGCAGCCACTGGGTTGCGACGTAGACGTCCACTCCTCCTTCGCCGTCAGGCACCGCGAGCCCGGATTCGGGGCCGAGGAACGCCTGATCCTGGATCCCGAGGTCGTAGACGCCGGAGACGGCAACATCTCCCTCGGACTCCGGGTCGCCGTGGCGGATGACCATCGAGCGCACGACGTTCGGCCTCGGGTCGTCCCGGTATCCGTGTCCTTGCGTCCAGCTCTGAGGGTGGATGGGCTCGGCCTCGGAAGCCGTAGAGGGATCAACGACCGGAGCGAGGGGCTCGTACTCGACCCGAATTTGCTCGGCTGCCCGTCGCGCTTGCTCCGGGTGTTCGGCGGCGACGAGCGCAACGGGCTCGCCGAAATACCGCACGCGGTCGAAGGCGAGCACCGGCTGGTCGCGGAACTCGAGGCCGTAACGCTTGTCCCCGGGAACGTCCTCGTGTGTGAGAACGGCGTGGACGCCCGGCATGCCGAGCGCGGCACCGAGATCGATCGAGACAACCCGTGCGTGCGCGTGTGGGCTGCGGAGCGTGTGGCCCCAGAGCATCCCGGCCGCGAACAGGTCGCTCGAGTAGGCAAATTCGCCGGTCACCTTCGGGATGCCGTCCACACGCCGGACGCTCTCGCCGACCCGGCCGAGCTCGAGCTTGCGAACCGGGGCACTCAACGTTCCACTCCTGACACGATCGGTGCCCCACGCACGCGCCTTTGCGCCCTAAGCTTGAACGCGAGCAGGGGGCGGGTCGGGACCCGAGTTACACGCGCGGGAAACCTCATCGCGAGGCCGCCAGCCGAACGGCGTCGAAGATCTTCGTGTACCCGGTGCACCGACAGAGGTTTCCCGAGAGCGCCTCCCGAACCTCGTCCTCACTCGGGTCGGCGGAGCGCTCCAGGAGGTCTGCCGTCGCAACTACGAGGCCCGGGGTACAGAACCCGCACTGGACTGCGCCCGCCTCGATAAAGGCCTCCTGCACGCGATGCAGCCTCCCCTCCCCGGCGAGGCCCTCGACGGTCACAACCGCATGACCGTCCGCCTGCGCGGCCAGGACGAGGCACGCACACACCAGCGTCCCGTCGAGCAGCACCGAGCACGAACCACACTCTCCCTGCTCGCACGCGTTCTTCGATCCTGGCAGGCCGAGACGCTCACGAAGCGCAAAGAGGAGGCTTTCACCACCCCAGACGTCGGCCTCGTGCGGCTCGCCGTTCACGGTCAGCGCAACTCTCACGTCAGACACCGGTCCAACGCTCGCTCGGCAAGAACGCGAAGGGCATGACGACGGTAGGCAGCAGTCCCGCGGACGTCGTCGATCGGAGCCGCGTCGGCGGCGACGCGCTCAGCAAACTCGCCCCGCTCGGAGAGCGGCGCGCGCACGAGCCCGACGACCGGCCCGGCCGAGCCGTAGGCAGCCCGTACTTCGTCTCGCTCCCGGTCGGCCACAAGAGCGAGCGAGACGACGGCGATCACCATGGCGTTCCTGGGCCCGACCTTCATGAAAGTCTGCGGCGCCCCGGATGGCCGTAGGCGTACCGCCAGGATCAGCTCGTCCTCCGCGAGCGCGTTCTGCTTCGGTCCGAGCAGGAAGTCGGCAAGCGCAAGTGCCCGAGTGCCGCGCATGCTCGCGACCTCGACGTCCACATCCTCGATCAGAAACGGCGGCAGAGCGTCGCCCGCGGGAGAGGCGGTGCCGAGGTTCCCGCCGAGCGTCGCTCGGTTGCGGATCTGCGGCGACCCGACCGTCCTCGACGCCTCGGCGAGCGCCGGGAACGCCTCGGCGAGCGGCGTCCGCATCGCCTCCGTAAAGGTGAGTCCGCTTCCGAGCCGCAGCGCGCCGCTGTCGCGCGACCAGCCTCGGAGCTCGGCCACCTCGTTCAGGTTGAGGACGTGCTCCGGACGCGCCCGGTCGAAGTTGAGGTCGACGAGCATGTCCGTGCCCCCGGCGATCGGGCGCGCCGCGGGATGCGCCGCCTTCATTTGCAGCGCCTCGTCCAGCGAGCGTGGGGTCATCACGTCCATCAGCACCCGGTTATACGACGCGGCGGCAGAAATTCCCAACCTAGCCGGTTATGGTCAGCGCCATGACTGACCTCGCGAGGCGCATCGCCGTCGCCAGGGGGGACGAGCCGGCCGAAGTCGTCATCCGAGGCGGATCAGTGCTCTCGGTGTTCACGCGCGAGTGGCTCCAGACCGACGTCGCGATCGTCGACGGCTTCGTCGCAGGGCTCGGCGAGTACGACGCGCACGAGACGATCGACGCCGCCGGGCGCTTCGTGGTGCCGGGGTTCATCGACGCGCACATGCACATCGAGACCTCGAAGCTCCTCGTCGGGGAGTTCGCGCGGCTGGTGCTGCCCCTCGGGACGACCGCGGTGGTCGCGGACCCCCACGAGATTGCCAACGTGCTCGGCACCGACGGGATCCACTGGCTCGCAGATCTTTGCGACGAAGTGCCGCTCGACGTCTTCTTCATGGCATCCTCGTGCGTTCCCGCCTCGCGCTTCGAGTCACCGCGTCGACCGCTGACCGCTGGAGATCTCGAAGGCCTCCTCCGCCGCCGCCGCGTGATCGGCCTCGCCGAGATGATGAACTTCCCCGGCGTGATCGCAGGCGACGAGCACGAGCTCGAGAAGCTCCGCCTCGGAAACGCCGGCCACGTTGACGGACACGCGCCCGGAGTGCTCGGGAAGGGGCTGAACGCCTATGCGGCCGCAGGCATTCGCTCCGACCACGAGGCGTTCACCGCGGCGGAAGGCCGCGAGCGGCTCCGCGCCGGCATGTGGCTCCTGATCCGCGAGGCGACCGCGGCTCGAAACCTCCACGCCCTTCTGCCCCTTGTGCAGGAGTTCGGCCCCGGGCGGATCGCCTTCTGCACGGACGACCGCGAGCCCGAGCACATCGCCGACGACGGGCACGTGAACGCGCTCGTCCGGGACGCGGTCGCGTTCGGCATTCCCCCCACGGACGCCCTCGTGATCGCCTCCCTGAACGCCGCGCTCTGGCATCGCCTCGACCACCTCGGCGCCGTGGCACCCGGCTACCAGGCGGACGTCCTCGTGCTCCCGGATCTCGAGAGCTTCGTCCCGGACCTCGTCTTGAAGGCCGGTCGCCCCCCTCCCGAGATCCCTGAGATCACGGTTCCCGAGTGGGTCAAGCACAGCGTCCGCATCCAGCCCGTGGCGTCGAACGACTTCCGGATTCCGTGGGAGGGCGGGACGGCGCGCGTGATCGGGCTCGTGCCCGGCCAGATCGTCACCGACGCGCTTTCGGATGAACTCACGGTCGAGGACGACTCGGCAGTCGCCGACCCGAAGCGCGACCTTGCGAAAGTGGCAGTGATCGAGCGTCATCTCGGGACGGGACGAATCGGCCTCGGGTTCGTCCGCGGCTTCGAACTCCAGAGCGGCGCGCTCGCCTCGACGTTCTCCCACGACGCGCACAACGTCGTGATCGTCGGCGTGGACGACGGAGACATGGCCCGGGCCGCGGCACGCCTCGCCGAGCTCGGGGGCGGCATCGTGGTGGTGGAGAGTCGCGGTGTCCGCGCCGAGATGCCCCTGCCCGTGGCAGGGCTCCTCTCGGAGGCGCCGCTCGATGAGGTGATCGCCCTGAGCCGTGGGGTCACGGCGGCCGCGGCCGAGCTCGGCTGCACGTTGCCGGCGCCCTTCCAGTCAATGGCGTTTCTCGCCCTCTCGGTGATCCCGAGCCTCAAGATCACCGACCGCGGACTCGTCGACGTCGAGCGCTTCGAGCTCGTGCCTCTCCGTTCATGAGCACGCTCTTCACAGACGCCCACCTCGCGACGATGGACGACGAAGGCACCGAGCTCGAGGGTTGGATCCTCGTCGAGGACGGGCTCGTGTCCGCGGTCGGGGACGGCGCCCGACCCGCAGCCGACGAGACGATCAGCTTCGACGGGGCGCTCGTGACCCCGGGCCTCGTCAACACGCACCACCACCTCTACCAGACGCTCACCCGGACGCGGGCTCAGGAGGCCGATCTCTTCGCCTGGCTTCGGGCGCTCTACCCGGCCTGGGGTCGCATCGACGCGGAGTCCGAGTACATAGCCGCCCGCACAGGCCTCGCAGAGCTCGCGCTCTCGGGCTGCAGCACGGTCTTCGACCACCACTACGTCTTCCCGCAAGGGCGAGAGGGCATCGTTGAGGCCGAGGTGCAGGCGGCGCGAGAGCTCGGCGTGAGGCTGGTCGCCTCTCGGGGCTCAATGGACCTCGGCGAGTCGCAAGGCGGCCTGCCCCCCGACGAGCTCGTCGAGGACGCCGATGCCGTGCTGGCGGAGACCGAGAGGCTCGCACACCTACACGAGACCGGGACGGGCGCAGTGATTCAGATCGCGGTGGCACCGTGCTCGCCCTTCTCGGTCACGCGTCGACTCATGACGGAGTCGGCGGAGCTCGCGCGGCGTCTCGGGCTTCTGCTCCACACCCACTTGGCCGAGACTCTGGAGGAGGAGGAGTACTGCGTCGAGCTCTACGGCTGCCGCCCGGCCGAGTACCTGGATGAGCTCGGATGGCTTGACTCCGACGTCTGGTGCGCACACTGCGTCCACCTCTCGGAGACCGACATCGATCGCTTCGCCGCCACGGGCACCGGTGTCGCGCACTGCCCGACGTCGAACCTCCGTCTCGGCGCCGGTGTCGCCCCGGTGCGTGCCCTGCTCGACAGCGGGGTGAGGGTGGGCCTCGGGGTCGACGGGTCGGCGTCGAACGAGCGCGGGAGTCTCTCGGCCGAGCTCAAGCAGTCGCTGCTCGCGGCGCGAGGCCGGGGCGGCCCGTCAGCTCTAACCGCCCGTGAGGCGCTTCGCCTCGGCTCACGCGGCGGCGCCGAGGTGCTCCGTCGTGCTGACCTGGGTTCGATCGAGCCCGGCAGGTGCGCCGACCTCGCCGTCTGGCGGACGGACGGCCTCGAGTTCGCCGGCGCGAGCGACCCCGTGGCCGCCCTCGTCCTGGCGGGGCCGCACCGCGTCGACCGGCTGTACGTGGGAGGCGAGGAAATCGTCCGCGACGGACAGCTCGTACGGGCCGACACGGCCGAGATTGCGCAGGAGCACCGGAGGCAAGCGGAGAGGTTCGCGGCGTGAGTGCCTCACTCTCCACCCATATCCTCGATGTCGAGCGTGGCGTGCCGGCCCAAGGCGTCCGCGTCGAGCTCTATCGCGGCAGCGACCTGCTGGCTGCCGCGGAAACGGACGCCGAGGGCCGGGTCGGTGATCTCGCGGGGCCGCTCGACCCCGGCGAGTACCGCCTCGTCTTCCATCCTCCGTCGCCACTCTTCCGGCGCGTCGAGCTCGAGCTCGCACTCGAGGACCGACATCATCACGTCCCCCTCCTCGTCTCGTCGTACGCATGCGTGACCTACCGCGGCAGCTGAGCGTCGACGAGCTCGCGAAGCTCTTCGAAGGGCGGACACGACTCGTGGAGCGCCTTGCCAAGACCGAAGATCCTCTCGGTCGCCCCGAACTCGTGATCGCTGGGCTGACGGAGGCCGAGAAGATCGAGGCTCTCGCCGCACACCCAGCCATCGGCGCCCGGCGCCTCTCCGGCCAGTCGGCCCGAGAGCAGGGCGAGGAAGCCGAGCCTGAGGTCGCAGTCGCCCTGGGTCGGCTGAACGATGCCTACGAGGAGAAGTTCGGATTTCGGTTCGTCGTCTTCGTGAACCGCCGGCCCCGCGCTGATCTCGTGCCTATCCTCCGCGAGCGACTCGTCCGCACACGGGAGGAGGAGCTGGAGACGGCGCTCGAGGAGCTCGTCGCAATCGCCCGCGACCGCTGGAGGCAAGGGTGAGCATCCACTACGGCAAGGCCGAGATCGGCGTCTACCGGACAGACGGGGTCAGCTCGCTGTTCGCGGCCGACGTCACGCTGGACGTCTTCGGGGAGAACTTCATGCCCGCCTATACGGAGGGCGACAACTCGCTGGTGGTGGCGACCGACACCATGAAGAACTTCGTGCACGCGAACGCGCTCGAGTACGTCGGCGAGTCGCTCGAGGGGCTCCTCGAGCTCCTCGGCGAGCGCTTCCTCGGAACCTACGACCACGTGGAGCGGATCCGGCTCAAGGCGCGGGAAATTCCGTTCGACCGGCAAAGCGACGTCCTCTTCCAGCGACGCTACGGGGACAACGGCGTCGCCGAACTCGAGCTCAGCCGGGAAGGGGTGATCGATCGTCGCTCTGGGCGGGAAGGCGTTCACCTGATCAAGATCACGGGCAGCTCCTTCACGCAGTTCGCGCGCGACGACTACACGACGCTTCCCGAGACAGTCGATCGCCCCCTGTTCGTCCACCTCGACGTCCACTGGCGGTACCTCGACGAAGCCGGCCCGGTGCCAAGTGCCGACGTTCGCGACTCGCTCGCAGAGACGTTCGACGACTTCAACTCGAAGTCGATCCAGCACCTCGTCCATAAGATGGGGTGTCGCGTGCTCGACCGCTTCCCCGGGATCACCGAGCTCTCGTTCGAAGCCGAGAACCGCCTCTGGGACACCGCCCAGGTCTCCGAGGCGGACGAGCGCGTCAAGGTCTACACGGATCCACGACCGCCGTACGGGATGATCGGGCTCACGGTGAGGCGGTAGGTTCAGCCCGTGCTCGACATCGTCGTCGGCGACCTTCGCTTCAAGGCCCACCTCGAGGAGGAGGTCTCGCCGCGAACGGTGGCGGCTCTCCGCAAGCTCCTCCCGCTGGAGGCACATCTGATCCAGGCCCGCTGGAGCGGCCAGTCGGCGTGGGTCCCGCTCGGGGAGCTCGACGCTGGCGTGGGACCGGAGAATCCCACCAGCTACCCGGCTCCGGGCGAGCTCCTGCTCTATCCGGGCGGCGTCAGCGAGACCGAGATCCTCTTCCCGTACGGGCGGACCTGCTTCGCGAGCATGGCCGGCCAGCTCGCAGGCAACCACTTCGCAACGCTGGTCGAAGGTGTCGAGCAGCTGCCCGAGCTCGGCAGGCGGGTCATCTGGGACGGCGCCCAGCCGATCCACTTCGAGCTCGTTTAGCGTGCGAGGCGCCCGAGGGCCGCGGTCAGGGCCGCGACGCAGAGGGCGATGTCGTCTGGACTCGTATGCTCTTCCGGGGCATGGCTGATGCCGCCCACGCTTCGGACGAAGAGCATGCCGGCCCGCACCCCCGAGGCCGCAAGGATGCCGGCGTCATGCCCGGCGCCCGACGCCAGCTTCAGAACCGGCAGCCCCAGCCGTTCGATCTCCGCGCCGAGCACTCGGGTGACCTCGGAGTCCATGGCCACGGGGGAGGTGACCGCGAATTCGGCCCCGATTGCCTCGAGGAGCGCGTCCAGGCGCGCCTGATCCGGCGCGCGCGCGTCGACGGTCAGTGTGACCCGGCCTGGAACGACATTTGCCGCGCCCGGCTCGACCACGACGTTTCCGACAGTGGCGACCGCACCTTCGATCCCGGTAGCCGCGTCGCGGACCTGCAGAACGAATTCCGCGGCGGAGCAGAGCGCGTCGTCGCGAGCGTCCATCGGCGTCGTCCCGGCGTGACGCGGAGCTCCCGAGAACTCGACCTGCCCGCGCGCCTGCCCGGCGATG
>DASQGA010000095.1:0-2527 GCA_035632855.1 Gaiellaceae bacterium
CGCCACGCCCGATCCGGCTGAAGCATGCCTCGACCGCCTCGACGGCGTCAGCCGCAGACAGGAGCTCGTCGACGTC
Organism: Gaiellaceae bacterium; assembly: GCA_035632855.1. GTDB lineage: Bacteria > Actinomycetota > Thermoleophilia > Gaiellales > Gaiellaceae > DASQGA01. The sequence continues at coordinate 77 of DASQGA010000095.1, forward strand.
GCCCTCGCGCAGGTAGAGAGCCATGACTGGATAATCCCGGAACGTGGAAGGAACCGCGCAGGTCCAGAATGGCGTCCTCAGCCGAACGCTGGCTTAGCGTGCCGGCCGACGTCCTCGGTGAGGACGGGCGCGCCGTGATTGCGACTCCGGCAGGCGAAGTCGCGCTGCTTCGCGTGGACGACGACCTCTATGCGGTCGACAACGCCTGCCCGCACGAAGGAAATCCCCTCGTCGAAGCCGACGTCCTGGGCCAAACGCTCGTGTGCGTCTATCACGGGTGGCGCTTCGACCTCGAGACAGGAGCCTGCCTCGCCGGTGAGGAGCCCGTCCGCCGCTATCCCGTGGAAGCCCGCGGCGACCGGATCTGGATCGACCTCGGCTAGATGGTTGGTCCGTAAATCCGCGTGCCAATACCGACCAACCATCTAGAGGCGGACGCGGCTCCAGGGGATCCCCGGATCGCTGTAGGCATCGGGGTGGAGAAGGAAGGCGAGCAGCTCGATGCCGTCAACGAGCCGCGGGCCGGGGCGAGAGAAGTAGGCGTTGCCGTCCACCGCGAACACTCGGCTGTCGCGCCGGGCCGCCGTGCCCAGGAGGTGTGCACTCAGGTCGAGTGTGACGACCTCGCCGAGCGTTCTGTCGAGGTCGAAGCCGCAAGGGGCCAGCACGACCACATCGGGTTCGAGTCCAGCGACGTCGAGCCAGCGCATCCGGTGGGAAGGCTCGCCGGACATACCGGCGACGTCGACGCCACCGGCGATCGCGACCATGTCGGGCACCCAGTGGCCAGCCGAGTAAGGGGGCTCGATCCACTCGGAGACGAAGAGCCGCGGCGCCCGCTCGATGCCCAGGAGCGCCCCGCGAACCCGGTCGACACGCGCCCGCATGCCGGCGACCAGCTCTGCGGCTGCAGCGTCCGCACCGAGCCACGAGCCCAGGGAGACGATGCTGTCCAGCACGTCCTCGAAGGTCGACGGTGAGTAGTCGATCACGCCGACGTCGATCTTGGTGAGTGCGACAGCCTCGTCCACCCCACTCCGGGACACGGCACACACCTCGCAGAGCTCCTGTGCCACGACGATGTCGGCCTCGATCTCCCGCCAGACGTCCGCATCGATCGCGTACAGAGGCAGGCCGGACGCCGCCGCCTCGGAGACTGCGGCATCGATCTCGGAGCTCGAGAGATCCCCGGTCTGGACGAGCGACGCGGTGACGACCGGCCGCTCGCCCGCCTCGGCGGGCCAGTCGCACTCGTGCGTGACACCGACGACCTGCTCGCCGAGCCCAAGCGCGAAGAGAATCTCGGTGGCGGCGGGAACCAGAGAGCAAACTCTCATCCGGGCACCCTAGTCGCCGACCGCTATGCGCCCGGCAAGATTCGAACTTGCGACCTCTGCCTCCGCAGGGCAGCGCTCTATCCCCTGAGCTACGGGCGCGCGAGGGCCTAGTCTAGATGGTCGATCGACAACTACCGCGCCAATTACCGATCAACCATCTAGCGGGAGGGCCGCGCTGTCCCCGACGGTCAGCTCGGCCTCCACAGGCACCTCGGTACGGATGTAGGCGAGGGCGACGAGAGCGCCGTTTGCCCGCGCGGAACTCGTCACCCGGCCGACCACCTTGTCCCCCAGGCGGACTTCGGTGTCCGCCGGAAGCGGCGAATCCGTCTCAATACGAAGGACGCGCAGGCCGCGGTTCGCATGGCCGCGATAGTGGAGGCGCGCGATCGGCTCCTGGCCGGGATAGCACCCCTTCGTGAGACTCACGGCCCGCTCGACCAGCCCGGCCTCAGCGGGCAGAACGCGCTCGTCGATCTCGTACCCGTAGCGGGGTGTGCCCGCCTCGATCCGGAGACGCTCGAGCTCCTCGTCGCGAAGCAGGGGAAGCTCCGGCGGGAGGCTCGCGCCGACGACCTCGAGGGCTGGCTCCCCGTACTCGTCGCTGTGGATGGCGATGGCTGCCTCGGCCGGAGCCTCACCGCCGAGGAGGAGGAAGCTCTCGTGCTCTTCGAGCTCGATGTCCACCCGTGCAGCGAACCGAGAAGCGAGTAGGTGGGAGCGAACGACCTCTCCGAGCTCGGGCTCCGTCAACAAGAGGAAATCCTGCTCGGTACGGCGCACGATCCGGATCGGTGCAATCACGCGCGCCTTCGCCGTCAGGAGAAGCGCGTCACACGAGTCGCCGACGGCGAGGACCGCGATGTCGTTCGAAACCATGCGCTGCAGGTAGTCCTCGGCGGCAGGGCCACGGGCACCCACGAAAGCGCGCGGCCGCCGTCCCCCAACCGGTCTCGAGTCAGTACGCGTCATTGCTCAAGTGTAGGTAGCGCGCGGCATTCCGCGGCGTCCCTCGATCTAGTTACCCCCATTGAGGGTGCAACGAAATCACCTGCGCTCCGATTGATTGGGCATGGCCCCACGCTTGCGCCTGCTTGTTCTTCTCGCCTCGGCT
>DASQGA010000096.1:0-3637 GCA_035632855.1 Gaiellaceae bacterium
AACAGCGACCTGAGCCGCCTGCGCGAAGCTCTCCGGTGAGTTCCCGATGATCGTAATCACCTTGGCGATAGCTGCCATGCCTGCCTCCTGGGTCGGGGAAAGTGCGTCGCTACACTTCCCGGCTGCCAATGTTTGACACGCTTTCAGACAAGCTGCAAGCCTCGCTCGGGGATCTGCGGGGACGGGGGCGCCTCTCCGAGGAGGACCTTTCCCGCGCCGCGCGCGAGATCCGCCTGGCGCTGCTCGAGGCCGACGTGAACTTCAAGGTCGTCAAGGAGTTCGTCGCCAGGGTGAAGGAGCGTGCGCTCGGCTCCGATGTCACAAAGAGCCTCACGCCCGGCCAGGAGGTCGTGAAGATCGTCCACGACGAGTTGACGACACTCATGGGCGCCGGCAGCTCGAAGCTCGCCTTCGCCGGCCGGCCGCCGACCGTGATCCTGCTCGCGGGCCTCCAGGGCTCGGGCAAGACGACCGCGGCCGCCAAGCTCGCGCTCCTCCTGCGGCGCGAGGGCAAGGCCCCGGCCCTCGTGGCGGCCGACTTACAGCGCCCGGCCGCGATCGACCAGCTCGAGCAGCTCGGAAAGCAGGTGCAGATCCCCGTCTACCGCCGGGACGACACGAAGGACGCCGTCGCTGTGGCTCGCTACGGGCTGGAGCAGGCGCGATCGCAAGGCAGGGATGTCGTCATTGTCGATACGGCCGGGCGCCTGCAAATCGACGAGGCGCTGATGGACGAGCTTGCGGCAGTTCGAAAGGAAGTGAAGCCGCATAACGTCCTCCTCGTCCTCGACGCGATGACCGGACAGGAGGCGGTGGCGGTGGCTGAGGGCTTCCAGAACCGAATCGACTTCGACGGAGTCGTCCTGACGAAGCTCGACGGCGATGCGCGCGGCGGCGCGGCTCTCTCCGTCAAGGCGGTTACGGGCAAGCCGATCAAGCTCGTGTCGACCGGGGAGAAGCTCGACCAGATCGAGTACTTCCACCCGGATCGAATGGCCTCGCGCATCCTCGGCATGGGCGACGTGCTGACGTTGATCGAGCGGGCCGAGGCTGCTGCGGACGAGGACGACCAGGAGGCTATGGAGAGGCGCCTGCGCGCGGGTCAGTTCACGTTCGACGACTTCCTCCAGGCACAGCGCATGATGCGGAAGATGGGCCCACTCAAGAACGTCGTCTCGATGATCCCTGGGCTCGGGAAGCAGCTGCAGGGAGTGGACATCGACGACCGCGAACTCGCCCGGGTCGAGGCCATCGTCCTCTCGATGACCTCCGACGAGCGCAAGCGGCCGGAGATCATCAACGGCTCGCGGCGGGCGCGAATCGCGCGCGGCAGCGGTACCTCGGTGCAGCAGGTGAACAAGCTGCTCCAGGCGCGGAAGCAGATGCAGAAGATGATGAAGCAGATGGGCCAGGGCAAGATGCCGAACCTGCAGTCGCTGGCGGCCCAGAACCGACGATAGGAGACAGAGTGGCAGCACGAATCAGACTAGCCCGTGTGGGCTCGAAGAAGAACCCGATCTACCGGGTTGTCGTCGCCGACGCCCGCTCGCCTCGTGACGGGCGGTTCATCGAGATCGTCGGTCAGTACAACCCGCAGACGGACCCCTCGACGATCAACCTCGACGAGGAGCGCGTCCGCGACTGGATCGGGAAGGGCGCCCAGCCGAGCGACTCCGTGAAACGCCTGCTCAAGGCCAAGGGCATCTAGCCCGTACCATGGAGGATCTCCTCGAGTACCTGGCCAAGAGCCTGGTCGACAAGCCCGAGGAGGTTTCTGTGACCCGAAGGGAAGAGGATGGCGCCGTCATCCTCGAGCTTCGCGTCGCTCCGGACGAGGTGGGGAAGGTGATCGGCAAGGGCGGGCGCGTCGCCCGCGCGCTCCGGACGCTCGTCCGGGCAAGTGCGGCCCGAGGCGGCGAGCGCGTCGTCCTTCAGATTGCCGACCAGTGAGTCCTTTCCCGGCTGGGTTACGGTCGGCCGGGTCGGACGGCCACACGGCGTCGACGGATCGTTCGTCGTCGAGCGCCCGAGCGCGGATCCGACCCGTTTCGACGTCGGCGCCCGTGTTTACGTCGAGCGCGAGCCCGCTCGGATCGAAGATTCGAAGCGGGCGGGAGGCCGCCGCCTCGTGATCCGCCTGGACCGGCCGGTGGCGCGGGGTGCCGTGATCGAAGTTTCCATCGCGGAGCTCTCGCCCCCCGAGGAGGGCGCGTACTACGTCTTTCAGCTCGTCGGCCTGGCCGCTGAGGACGAGGATGGGAGACCGCTCGGCACCGTCGTCGACGTGGCTCCGGGGGTGGCGAACGACGTTGTCGAGCTCGATTCGGGACTCCTGCTCCCACTCGTGGCGGAGTGCGTCCGGACGGTGGACCTCGAGGGCGGGCGCATCGTGATCGCGCCGGGGTTCGCCGACCCTGGCTAATCTCAGGCGGCTCTGCAACTCGATGTCTTCACTCTGCTTCCCCATGCGTTTGCCTGGCTCACCGAGCACCGGCCGCTCGCTGCCGTCCTCGGGTCGGAGCTCGACCTACGGCTCTGGAGCTACCGCGACTTCACCCCTCTCACCGGCGGCCAGGTTGACGACGAGCCCTACGGCGGCGGCGCCGGGATGGTGCTCCGCGTCGACGTCGTCTGCGCCGCGCTCGAGGCTGTGTACGGTGACGTGGGTGGACGGCGCGTAGTGGCGCTCACTCCGCAAGGGCGCCAACTCGACCAGGCGCTCGTGGAGGAGCTCGCAACGGAGGAGGAGCTGACGGTCCTCTCGGCGCGCTTCGAGGGCTTCGACGAGCGGATCATGGAGCACGTCGCGACGGACTCCGTTTCGATCGGCCCCTACGTGCTCTCGGGCGGTGAGCTCCCTGCCATGGTTCTCGTCGACGCGATCGGCCGACGGTTGCCCGGGGCGCTGCGCGAGGAGAGCGGTGCCGTCGAGAGCTTCTCGGAGGCACTTGCGGGCGGCGTCGAGTTCCCCCATTACACGCGGCCGGCCGAGTTTCGCGGGTGGCGCGTTCCGGAAGTGCTCCTCTCCGGAGACCACGCGCGGATCGAGGACTGGCGGCGCGAGGAGAGTCGAGCGAGGTCGGCGGGATGAGAGGTCCGATCGACAGGCTGACGGCGGGCCTTCCCGGCCACTGGCGGACGGCGGCCGACTGGCTGATCACGATCGTGGTCGCCGTCGGAGCCGTCCTCGCGATCAAAGCGTGGGTCGTGAACCCGTACCGGATTCCGTCTTCCTCGATGGAGCCGACGTTGCACTGTGCCGAGCCGGCCGACGGGTGCCAATCTCGGTTCTCGGACCGCGTCCTCGCGAACCGCTTCATCTACCACCTGCGGGACCCGGAGCGTGGCGACATCGTGGTCTTCGAGACGCCGCCAGCCGCGCGGGAGCGCTGCGGCGCCGGTGGCACGTTCGTGAAGCGTCTGATCGGCCTTCCCGGCGAGGTGATCTCGGAACAGAACGGCACCGTTTACATCGACGGGAAGCCTCTGAAGGAGCCCTACCTGAAGCCCGGCCAGCGCGACCAGCAGGACTTCCCGGCGCGGAAGATCGACAAGGGTCAGTACTTCATGATGGGCGACAACCGCTCGCAGTCGTGCGACAGCCGGGTGTGGGGACCCGTTTCGCGCGGCAATCTGA
>DASQGA010000097.1:0-1900 GCA_035632855.1 Gaiellaceae bacterium
CTCGGGCCGAACGTCCGAGCCTTCGAGGAGGAGGCCCGGACCTACCTCGGGACAGCGGACGCCATCGGCGTCGCGAACGGCACCGACGCGATCCAGCTCGTCCTGGACGCCATGGACATCGGGCCGGGGGATGAGGTCATCTGCCCGGCGTTCACGTTCTACGGGACCGTCGAGCCCGTGCTGCGGCGCGGTGCCACGCCCGTCTTCGCGGACATCGACCCGGTCACGCTGAACCTCGATCCGACCGACGTTGCCGCCCGGGTGACCGACCGAACGAAGGCGATCCTCGCCGTCCACCTCTTTGGCCGTCCGGCGCCGCTCTCGGAGTTGCCGGGCGGGATCCCGGTCATCGAGGATGCCGCGCAGGCGTTCGGTGCGACCCTCGAGGGCCGCCGGGCCGGGGCCATCGGCATTGCGGGCACGTTCAGCTTCTTCCCGACGAAGAACCTGTTCGGCATCGGCGACGGAGGCCTCGTCACGACGAGCGACGAGACGCTCGCCGAGACGATCCGGATGCTGCGGTTCCACGGCTCCCGCGACAAGCAGCTATTCGAGCTCGTCGGCTACAACTCACGGCTGGACGAGATCCAGGCGGCCGTGCTCCGCGTTTTCCTGCCGGAGCTCGACCGCTGGAACTTGCTCCGGCGCGAGGCCGCGGCCCACTACCGGGAGCTGGGGCTCCACGAGCTCTGCGAGCTGCCCGAGGACGAGTCAGGCCACGTGTACCACATGTACGTCGTCAGGACCCAGGAGCGCGACCGGCTCCTCGACGCTCTTCGCGACGCCGAGATCGGCTCGGCCGCCTACTACACGACGCCGCTCCACCTCCAACCGGCTCTCGCTCACCTCGGGTACGAACCGGGCTCGCTTCCGGAGACCGAGCGCGCTGCCGCGGAGGACCTCGCTTTGCCGCTCTGGGCGGGCATCGAGCCGGCCACGCAGGAGCTGGTCGTCGACGCGATCCGCTCGGCCGTGCCCGTGCGGGCCTCCTGATGGGACTCGTGAACCGGCACCGGATCTGGCAAGCCGTGATCGACGCCGGCCTCGTCGCGCTCGCCTGGTACCTCGCCTTCTACCTCCGCTTCGACACGGGCGTGCCCCGGATCTACGACCGTCTCTTCGAGCAGACGATCCTGCTCGTCCTTGGCATCCAGGTCGCGACGTTCGTGGTCTTCGGCTTCTACAACCACTGGTGGCGCTACGTCTCGATCCGGGACATGTGGACGGTGGCCCGAGGCGTCGTAGCCGCCGCGCTCCTCTCGCTGATCGCGATCTACCTGGCCAACCCGGTCCCCGGTGTCCGCCTCCCGCGCTCCATCATCGTCATGGACTTCCTGATCCTGATCGCGCTAGTCGGCGGCGCCCGCCTCTTGGCGCGAACGCTGATCGAGCGCCCGGGCGCGCGTGGGATCGTCGCCCGCGGCAAGGAAGCGCTGATCGTCGGGGCCGGCGACGCGGGCCAGCTCATCATCCGCGAGATGCTGAAGAACCCAGCGCTTGGGTACACCCCGATCGGCCTCGTCGACGACGACCCGCGCAAGAAGAACCTGCGCCTCCACGGCATCCGCGTGCTTGGCACGACCGACGAGCTGCCCCACCTCCTGCGCGACAACAAGCCCGACGAGGTCATCATCGCCATCCCGTCCGCGGCCGGCGAGAAGCGCCAGCGGATCGTCGAGATGTGCCGCGCGGTGGTCGTCCCGGTGAAGACCCTCCCCGCCGTCCACGAGCTCATCTCCGGGGAGCTCCAGCTCGCCCGCCAGCTGCGTGAGGTTCAGGTCGAGGACGTCCTCGGGCGTGAGGCGGTCGAGCTCGACATCGGCTCGATCGCCTCGTACGTGACGGGCGAGACCGTTCTCGTCACGGGCGCGGGGGGTTCGATCGGCTCGGAGCTCTGCCG
>DASQGA010000098.1:0-2787 GCA_035632855.1 Gaiellaceae bacterium
CGAGGCGCGGCGCGGGCTGGAAGAGGCCGGCGTGGATCTCACGGGCCTCCGAATCGCCGCGGGCGAGCCGACCGGCCTTGCCATGATCGTCGTGTCCGAGCGGGGAGACAACCAGATCGTCGTCGCTCCGGGGGCCAATCGTGCTCTCGGCGCGGAGGCTTTCCACCTGGAAGACGCGGACGGGGTGCTGTGCCAGCTCGAGGTTCCGATCGAGGCTGTTGTGGCTGCCGCCGCGCAGACCCGCGGCCTGTTCTGCCTGAACGCCGCCCCGGCGCGCATCGTGCCCGAGGAGGTGCTAGCGCGAGCCGACCTGATCGTCGCGAACTCGTTCGAGCTCGAGACGCTCGGCTCGACGCCGCTCGACGGGCTCTTCGCACTGACGCTGGGCGCCGAGGGTGCGCTCCTGCTCGAAAACGGAGACGAGGTCGCACGTGCCGTCCCGCCAGAGGTCTTGGCCGTGGACGGAACGGCAGCCGGGGACGCGTTCTGCGCCTGCCTGGCGGTGTCCCTCCTCGAAGGCCGAGCCAGGGAGGAAGCGCTCCGACGCGCCTGCGCCGCGGGCGCCATCGCCGCTTCCCGTCCCGGCGCCCAGAGCTCCCTCCCGACGGTGGCTGAAGTCGACACCATACTCAGCGCTTGATGGCCACCCCGATCCTTCTCGACTGCGATCCCGGTCACGACGACGCGATGGCGATGCTCCTCGCGCTCGCGAGCCCCGAGCTCGAGTTGCTCGGTGTGACCACCGTCGCCGGCAACCAGACGCTCGCGAAGACTACGGCGAACGCGCTCCGGGTGCTCGAGCTCGTCGGCCGCGCAGACATCCCGGTGGCTGCGGGGGCGGATCGCCCGCTCGAGCGGGACGCATACGTCGCGAAGGACGTCCACGGGGAGAGCGGCCTCGACGGCCCAGACCTCCCCGAGCCGCAGGGGGCGGTCGTCGCAGAGGATGCGGTCAACTTCCTCGCGGGCCGGATTCTCGGGGCGGACCGACCGGTCACCGTTGTCTCGACCGGGCCCCTGACCAACCTGGCACTCCTGATCGAGCGGTGTCCCGAGGCAGCCGGGAGGATCGATCGGATCGTCCTCATGGGCGGTGCGATCGCGGAAGGCAACGTCACTCCGGCCGCGGAGTTCAACATCTGGGCGGATCCCGAGGCCGCCGCGCGGGTCTTTTCGAGCGGCCTCGACGTGACGATGATCGGGCTCGACGTCACCCATAAGGCGCTGCTCCTACCGGAGCACGCAGACCGGCTCCGCGCGTCGGGTCACACGGGGGCTTTCGTGGCGGATCTGTTCGCCTTCTACCACCGTTTTCACGCGGAGACCTACGACTTCCCTGGCTCACCGGTGCACGACGCCGTGGCGGTGGCCCTGGTGGCCCAGCCCAACCTCGTCAAGACGCTGCGACGAAACGTGGTCATCGAGACCGAGTCGGAGCTCTGCCGAGGGCGGACCGTGGTTGATCTCTGGCGCCGCACGGATCGAGAGGCGAACTGCGCCGTCGGAGTGGACATTGACTCCGAGGCGTTCCTCGAGCTCCTCGTCGGGCGGCTCGCCAGCTTCTCGTAGAGCAGGAGCGGGCCGCCCGCCCGCGAAAGGGCGGGCATGGCGAAGCGCAAGCCCGCTAGGAAGCTGCGACCCCGCACACCCGCGCGCGTGAAGAAGAAGCGGCGCTCGCGCGGTAAGCACGCGGCCGCCCATCCGGAGCTGATCGGGCTCGGCCTGGCCTGCGCCGGCCTCTTCCTCGCGGCCGTCCTCCTCTTCGGCTGGGACGGCGGCGTCGTCGGCGAGAACGTGGACGACGCCCTCGCAGACGCGGTGGGCGCGGCCCGCTTTGCGCTGCCGTTCGCTCTCGCCGGAGTGGGAGGCCTCATGATCGCCCGCTCGGGCCTCGTCGACGTGAAACCCTTCCGGACCGGGATCCTGCTCCTCGCCTTCGGCGTCCTCGCGCTGCTCGGAAGCGACCGGGGCGGAGCTCTCGGCGACGCTCTCGAGTCAGCCCTGGGCGGCCTGATCGGCCAGACCGGCACGTTCCTCCTCGGGACGTTCGCCCTCGCCGCGGGTGCGATCCTCGTCACCGGTGCCTCCGTGGGGGCCGTCCTGCGCCGGTCCGCACGTGCCGCCCGCGACACGGCCTCGGTCGCGCGCCGCTCCGTCCAGCGTCCTCGGCCGGTGCTCCCTCCCGAGCCTGCGCCGGCGACCGAGCCGTCCAGACCGCCCGTCGACGGCGCCACGGCCTACCCGGATCTGGTGTCGGATCACCAGGCGGAGCACATGCCCTCCTTCGATCTCGCCGCCCAGCTCGACGACACGCAGGAAGCAGGCCCGGGCTCACAGGAGGCCCTCCCGTTCGTCCCGGCCGGAAACTCGGACCGCGAGGCGTACCGGCTTCCGGACGCCGGCGTCCTCAAGCGCTCCCGCGCCGGCAACGGCCAGCCGGCCAAGGCGATGGAGCGCACCGCCGAGGCCCTCGTTCAGGCGCTGGCGAACTTCGGAGTTGAGGCGACCCTCTCGGGCCAGGTGTCGGGACCGCGGGTGACGCGCTACGAGCTCCAGCTCGCGCCGGGGACGAAAGTCGGGAAGGTCGCGGCGCTCAAGGACGACCTCGCCTACGCACTCGCGACGACGGAGATCCGCATTCTGGCGCCGATTCCCGGCAAGCAGGCCGTCGGGGTCGAGGTTCCGAACCTCGCGCCCAACATCGTCACCCTTGGCGACATCTACGACGAGTTCCCCGCCGCTGCCAGCCCGGTCTCGGTCTGGCTCGGGAAGGACATCTCGGGAGCC
>DASQGA010000099.1:0-1944 GCA_035632855.1 Gaiellaceae bacterium
CGCTTGCGTCTCCGGATCGCCGAAGCGGCAGTTGAACTCGAGCGTCCGGGGACCGTCTTCGGTCAGCATCAGCCCCGCATACAGGAGCCCTACGAAGGGATTTCCGCGCCTCGCGAGCTCGGCGAGCACGGGCCTGTGCACGGCTTCGACGAGCTCTTCGCGGTCGCGCGCGGACAGGAACGGCACCGGGGCATAGGCACCCATCCCGCCCGTGTTCGGGCCTTCGTCGCCGTCGCGGAGGCGCTTCGCATCCTGGGCGGCGGGAAGGGTCATGGCTTCCGCACCATCACACAGGGCGAAAAGCGACACTTCTTCGCCTTCGAGGAGCTCCTCGACCACGACGCGGTCACCCAACGCCTGGGCGCGGGGCCACGCGGCCTCGGCCTCCGCGTCCGTTCGGCAGACGAACACGCCCTTGCCCGCCGCGAGCCCGTCTGCCTTGATCACGCAGGGAGCGACCGGCTCGACCAGCTCGCGGGCCGTTGGGACTTCCGCCGAGATCATGACGTCCTTCGCAAACGACTTCGACCCCTCGATCTGGGCGGCTGCGGCGCTCGGGCCGAAGACCGTGACCCCGCCATGGCGAAGCACGTCCGCGACCCCCGAAACAAGAGGCGCCTCTGGCCCGATCACGACGAGCTCGATGCCGCACTGGCGGCAGAGCCCGAGGAGGCTCTCGGCGTCCTCGGCGTGAACGGGGTGGCACGTCGCGTGGCGCGCGATCCCGGGGTTTCCCGGCGCAGCGTGGAGCTCGCCGAGGTCCCCGCTTTGCTCGAGCTTCCAGGCGAGCGCGTGCTCTCTTCCACCTGAGCCGACGACGAGAACGTTCATCCGGGCGAGTTTAGTGCGGCCCCCGGGTGTTTCAAAGACGCGCCAGGTCATGTACAACACGGGCCATGCGCGACCCCGGACTCGCCCGCCACGACTGGGAGACGGAGTGGGCGGAGCTCGAGGCAGACCTCGAGGATTCGCCCCGGGAGGCGCTGGCGGAGGTCGGCGACCTGATTGAGCGGATGCTCGAGGAGCAGGGGATTCCGATTCACGACGAGGTCGCGGGCGACGGGATCCCGCACGAGGTGATTGCGGACTACGTGGAGGCCCGGCGCATCACCGATTCGGTCGAGAGAGGCGAGGACGTCGATCCGGGCGACATCGGTTCGGCGATCCGGCTCTACCGGGAGCTGTACGACTTCCTGATCAACCGCATCGCCGAGTAAACCGGGTTACAACCTGGAGTTGGCGTAGACCCTTGCGTCCGGAGCCATCGTCCAGCCCCAGTTCGGGCCGGAGATGGTCCCCCGGTATCGCTTCCCGCGCCAGTGCTTTCGAATCCAGAGCGAGTAGGTCCCGTCATAGCGACGGGTGAGGACTCCCATCATCCGCCGCCATTGTCCGTAGCGAAGCGTGTCGAAATAGACATTCCGCCCGAGCTCGTCGAGCGGGACGCCGGCGGGTGTATTCGAGAAGCCGTAGATCGGCCTCCCGTGAAAGCTCGCCCGACCTCTGATTCTCTCGCTTCGCCACTTGCAGCAGACGGCCCGAAGTGTGACGCGCGACGGCGCGCCTTGCCAGCGCGAGAAGCGAAGCTCGACCGGACGGCCCTCGAGGCGGCGCCACTGCTGAAGTGCCCAGAGCCTCCCGTCCGGGGTCTGCCAGATCCTCGGCTTGAGTGGTAGGCGGACGGCTCCCGTGGGTGCGGCGACGTTTCCCCTCCCCAGGCGCGCCCCGTAACGGAGCCCCCCGCTGGGGGCCACCGTGACGTGGCGCCTGACGCCTGACGGCGTCGTCCAGCTGACCTCGGCGGCGCCGAGAGCGCTCACCCGCAGGTTGGGATTCTTTGCGGCCCACGCGATCTTCACGGATGCGTCGGCTTCGGTTCCACCTAGAAGAGATGCGGCCACGACGACTGCGGCCGTCGTGGCCCGAAGTGTTCGGCTCATTCTC
>DASQGA010000100.1:0-6532 GCA_035632855.1 Gaiellaceae bacterium
CTTCATCCCCTTCATCCTCGGCTTCCCGATGGGTCTCATGTTCTACTGGACGACCACGAACCTCTGGACCGTTGGTCAGGGTCTGATCACCCGACGCCTGGTGCCCCGCCCGCAACCGGCGCCGAAACGCAGCTCGCGAACGGAGCCGCGATCGCGAGGCGATGGTGACGGCAACGGAGCCAAGTCACGGGGCCCCACGCCGAAGCCCGGCCCCGCTCAGCAGAAGACGACGCCGGCCGGCGGGCAGCGAGTGCGCCGCCGGAAGAAGCGCGGCTCCGCCCGGAGATGACCGAGGAGGTCGAGGGCGGGCTCCAGGTCGAGGCGACCGGCGAGACCGTCGGCGAGGCCAAGTGGGCGGCGCTCCGCGATCTCGAGCAGCGTTATCCCGGGCTCGACAAGCGAAAGGTCCGGTTCGTCGTCGTCTCCGAGGGCGAGCGGGGGCTATTGGGAGTCGGGTTTACACCCGCGCGGGTGATCGCCTTCCTCGAGGAAGCGCCGCCCTCGTCCGCTCCGCCGGAGGAGGAGGCCGGTACTCCGCCCGCCCGCGTCCGCGAGCTCCTCGATCATGTCTGCCGGGCTTTAGGCGTCCCGGTCACCGTGTCGATCACTGAGAGCGAGCGCGGAATTGTTGCGATCCTCGGCGGACCGGAGCTCGGGCTTCTGATCGGGAAGCGCGGGCAGACCCTCGACGCCATTCAATACCTTGCGAACGCCGTCCTCATGAAGGACGCGGAATTCGGTATCCGCCCTGAAGTCGTGATCGACGCTGCCGGATACCGGGCCCGCCGCCAGTCCGCGCTCGAGCGCCTGGCCGAGCGAGCGGCTCGGGATGCGCTCCGCACCGGCGCGGGAGTCGAGCTCGAGCCCATGAGCTCTGTCGAGCGGAAGATCGTGCACGTCTACCTCAAGGAGCTCGGCGGAGTCGAGACCGAGAGCGACGGGAACGAGCCCAACCGCTTCGTCGTCGTACGTCCCGCGGAGTGAAGGAGGATCCGAGGCTCGAGGCTTGGCTCCGCGGCCTCGTCTCGACGCCCGGCCTCACTGCTCTCACCGATCTCGAGGTGGCGCGACGGGTCTTGTTGCACGAGGCGCTTGCGGGCCGCGAGCTCGTGGACCTCGGACCACTTGTCGACGTCGGGTCCGGCGGTGGCTCCCCGGGCCTTCCACTAGCGGCGGTGCTCTCGGAGATCAAGGTCGTTCTCCTGGAGTCGAACGGCAAGAAGTGTGACTTCCTACGCACGCACGCGGCCGGGTTCGCCAACGTTTCGATTGTGTGCGCTCGAGCGGAGGAGCACGGTCGCGGCGCCGGGAGAGATGCCTACGGGACCGCGGTCGCCCGGGCGCTGGCTCCGCCGGCGACCGCGCTCGAATGGTGTCTGCCTCTCGTGGCCGTTGGAGGCCGTGCGGTCCTCTACACCGGTGAGCCTGGGTCCGGCCTCGAGCGCGTTGCCGCGCGTCTCGGTGGCGGGACACCTCGCGTCCAGGCGGTAGCGGGCTTCGAACGCCAGCACCTGGTCGTCGTCGAGAAGCTCGAGCCCACTCCGGAAGAGTTTCCGCGTCGGCCCGGGGCAGCGAAGAAACGTCCGCTTGGCTGAGTAGCCTGGGAGGGTGCCCGGCACGGTCTTCGCGCTCGCGAATCAGAAGGGCGGCGTTGGGAAGACCACGACCGCCGTCAATCTTGCCGCCTGCCTTGCCGAGGCCGGCGAGCGGACGCTCGTGGTCGACCTCGACCCACAGGCGAACGCCACTTCGGGTCTCGGCGAGCGCGCGAACGGGACGTCGTCCTACGACCTCCTCGACGGCGCCTCCGTCCAGGAGCTCGCGCACTCGACGCGGTTCGCGAACCTCGATTTGGTGCCTTCCCGCCCCGAGCTCGCCGGGGCGGTTGTCGAGCTCGCACGGCTCGGGGACGGGGAGACGTTTCTCAGCCAGTCCCTGCGGCCGGCGCGGGAGGCGTACTCGTTCGTCTTCGTCGACTGTCCTCCCTCGCTCGGGCCGCTGACCGTGAACGCCCTGGCCGCTGCAGACCGGGTGCTCGTCCCGATCCAGTGCGAGTACTACGCGCTCGAGGGGCTTGCCCAGCTCCTCGACTCGGTCGATCGCGTGCGTGTGCGGTTGAACCCGCGGTTGACCGTAGCGGGTCTCCTCCTCACGATGGCCGACAGGCGCACGCGCCTCACCGCCGACGTGGCCCGCGAGGTGCGGGAGAGCTTCGGAGATCTCGTCTTCGATGCCGTCGTCCCGCGGAGCATCCGGTTGGCCGAGGCACCCAGCTACGGGCTTCCGATCACGGTTTACGCGCCTTCGTCGGCCGGCGCCGACGCGTACTACAAGGTGGCGAGCGAGCTTGTCGAACGCGGCTAGCCCCTCGGAAGGACGCCGAGGACTCGGCCGCGGGCTCGAGGTTCTGCTCGGGGGAGCGACCCACGACACCGAGCTGGCGCAGTTGCCCGTGGGAGCGATTCGGCCGAATGGGCGTCAGCCACGCCGGCGCTCGAATCCGGACGCACTTGCGGGTCTCGCCGAGTCGGTTCGGGTGCAGGGTGTCGTTCAGCCCGTTGTCGTCAGACCGATTTCGGACGGGGTCTATGAGCTGATCGCGGGCGAGCGCCGGTGGCGCGCCGCCAAAACGGCCGGTCTCGCAACCATCCCGGCGCTCGTCCGCCCCACCGACGACCGGGACTCCCTTCTCCTTGCCCTCGTTGAGAACGTCGCGCGCGAGGACCTGTCGCCGGTTGAGGAGGCCCGCGCGTACGCGACCCTCCAGGACGAGTTCGCGCTCTCGCTCGGCGAGGTCGCAGAGCGGGTGGGGCGCTCGAAGCCGTCGGTCTCCAACCGGATTCGGTTGCTCGATCTTCCGGACGACGTCCTCGGCCTCGTCGAGCGGGGACTTCTCTCGGAGGGGCACGCACGCGCCGTGCTCGCCGTTCCCGACCACGAGGAGCGACGGAAGCTCGCTCGTCGAATCGTCAAACAGGGCCTGTCGGTTCGGGCCGCCGAGCGCGCCGCCCGGTGGGCAGGTGCGCGGACGAAACGCCGGATGGCCGGCAGAGTCGACCCCGACCTCGCAGCCCGTGCCCAACGAGCGCTCGAGCAGCTCACAGGCGCCGGAGCCCGCGTCGGACTTCGCAAGATCGAGATCGACTTCCGCGACGAGACCGAGCTGGCCGAGATCGTGGAGGCGCTAGAGGCATCTGTCGCGTAACCCCGCCGGTGTCGGGCCGTTACAACAAATGTGAACGAGCTCGAGTCCCTGCAGGCCCTCCGAGCGGACGCGGGCATGTGCGAGGTGATCACCCGCATGGGCCGCCTAGCTCGTAATGGCGAGCTCTATGCCTTCAAGTACCGGGTGGCGACGGACCCGGAGCTCGGTCCGGACACAAAGGCCTGGGTCGGCCAGCTCGCCGACGACGTCCCTTGCCTCATGGCTGTCGAGACGTACCTCGCCGAGTGAGAGCGCGCGGCTACAATCCTCGCCCGCGGGCGATTAGCTCAGTTGGTTAGAGCGCCGCTCTGATAAGGCGGAGGTCCCTGGTTCGAATCCAGGATCGCCCACTTCCAACACGAATCCGCCCCGCGCTTTGCGCGTGGCATGACGATTCGTGTTGGAGCAGGGCACCTGGGTCGCCGAGGGAGCCGGGCAGGCTAAGCCCGCCCGACGCGGCGAAGGCTTCTGTAGCTCTTAGGATCAACGCGAGATGAGGATCCTGCAGGTGCGTCTGGAGGCAGCGAAAGCAACGGGGGCAGCACTGCAGCACTTCTACGGAGACCAGCTCGGCTTTCCGGTGTTCGCCAATAGAGGCAGGCACGTGTTCGACACCGGTGGCACCCTCGTAGAGTTCTCTGCCACCAGCCGACAAGAGCCGTTTTACCACTTCGCCTTACGCGTGCCGCGGAACCGTTTCGTCGACGCTCGCGAGTGGCTGGCCCGTCACGCGGAGCTGCTCTCCGAGCCCGGCTCGAACGAGACGACATTCGAGTTCACGAACTGGAACGCAGACGCCTGCTATGCGCACGATCCCGGAGGCAATATTGTCGAGCTCATCGCTCATCACGGGCTTCTCGACGAAGGCCCCGACTCCGGACCGTTCGACGCTACGGAGCTGCTGGGCGTCTGCGAAGTTGGCCTGGTCGGGCCCGATACGCTCGCCATGGCTAGAGCACTCGAGCCGCTCGGGATCCAGCTCTGGGACGGCACTCTCGACGCGCCGGGGCGCCTCGCTTTCATGGGGCCCCCCGACGGCACGTTGATCCTCGCTCCATCCCGCCGGGGCTGGATGCCAACCGGACGAGAGGCTGAAGCGTGGACGGTCGAGGTCGACGTGGCAGGTATCCGGGATGCGCAAGTGACGCTTCCGGGAACCCCGCATCGCGTGCGCTGTCGCCGAACGCTGACGAGTCCCGTGACGCCCTCGACCGAGACCTTCCCGGGGGCGTGAGTATCATCAGACGAGGGCGACGTGATGCAGGAGATGGTCATCTACGGGGTGAGCTTCGACATGGTCGGCAAGCAGCCGATCGTTCTTCTGAAGACCCAGGAGGGGAACAAGTTCCTGCCGATCTGGATCGGACACCCCGAGGCAGCGGCGATTCTGATGAAACTCCAGGGCGCGAACACGCCGCGGCCGATGACGCACGATCTCCTTACCGAGGTGCTGGAGCAGCTAGACGCCCGCATCATCCGGATCGCCGTCACTGAGCTTCGGGAGAACACCTTCTACGCTCTCATCACTGTGGCGGTCGACGGCTCGGAGATCGAGATCGACTCCCGGCCGAGCGACGCGATCGCGCTCGCCGTCCGCTCCGGAGCGCCGATCTTCGCGGCCGAGGCTGTGATCGAGGAAAGTGCGATCGAGTTCGAGCACGAGGACGTGAACGAGGAAGAGGTCGTCGAGGAGTTCAAGAAGTTCCTCGACGAGGTGAAACCCGAGGACTTCTCGACCGAGAGCTAGCCCGCAGCTTCGGCGGGCTCGTTCTCGCTCCGTGCCACCTCACGCTTCGTGAGGTCTAGGAGCTCTGTGTACACCTCTTTCAGGCCGTCCGCGGAGAGCGGGCCGGCGTTCGCCCTCGTCAGGTAGCTGACCATCCACTCCTCCCGGGAGGGATCGAGGAAGTCGTAGCCGCGCGAGGCCTTGTACTCCTTCAGGCGCGCGACAAGCTTCAAGCGCTTGTTGATCGCCTCGACGATGGCACGGTCGTTGTCCGAGATCTGCTCTCGGATCTGTCGAACCACCGGGTCCTTGCTCGCCTCGTCCATGGGCGGCGAAGGATAGTCACCTCGCCGTCCTACGGAAAGACGCGAACGGATGCGGCGTACGGCCAGCGGTTGAAGAGGGAGTACGCCGCCCAGATGGGAATCCGGACGCAGCCATGGCTCGCGGGGTAGGGCGGGACCGAGTGGTAGCCGTGGATCGCGAAGCCGCCCAGGAAGAAGAGGGAGTAGTACATGCCCAAGGCGTTGTAGCCGCGGAGCTTGCTGTAGACACGCCACGCTCCGACCGGCGTGTTGCCCGTTGCTCCAGTCGAGATGTGGAGGACGTTCACCACCCGGCCGTCGCGCACCTCGAAGAGGATCTGCCGGGTCTTGTCCACCTCGATGTGGTCGCCGTGCCTGACCTGGGCACTGGGCGCTCCCACTCTGCTGAGCCGCCGCCAGAGCGCCGGTGTCACCCGCCCGGTGCGCGGCAGCCGGTAGACCTTCTGGAAAGCCCAGACCGCCTCGACGGTGTCGTAGCCGTACACGGAGTCGACCCGCGGGATCGCATAATGGCGATCGCGCAGCATGCGCTCGAGGAGGCGAACGCTTCCCCCTCTCGATCTACGGCTGAGAGAGGGGAGCACGATCCGCCGCCGCTTCGTCGCGCTCCTCTCGACATAGCCTGCCGTCGGGGTCAGAACTAGCTTCACGCTCAGGAGGCCGGGTTTGATCGTCCGGAAGACGATCCGGAAGCGCCCGGACGGGCCGACCCGGACCCGCCTCGTCCTGCCGGCAATCGTCCGCCGGAGGGTGCCGGCCCGGGCGGGCTGGAGGCGCCCGGCGAGAACGAGGCTGTCGCCAATGGTGCGCGTGCCTTCGAAGAGCGCGGTCAGTGACGGGAGCACCGCGAGTGCGACCGGGGTCGATTCGACGATCGTGCCCGCCGGGTCGACCTTCGCTCGCGTGACGTACGATCCCGGCTTCCGGATCGTCCCGGCGATGTCGTAGGTGCCGTCCGCTGCCGTTGCACCGCTCGCCACGACGTAAGAACGGTCCCCTTCGATCAGATAAGCGCGTACCGGGGCTCCGGCAACCGCGGGGCTGACCGCGCCAGTGAAGCGGACGTTCTTGTCGAAGGGAACCGTCGTTCGGCTGACGGCAACGCTGAGGGTCTCCCCGGCCGCGGCGGCGACTGCCGGAGAGGCGAAGGCGAGGAGCAAGACCCCGAACACGACGACGCGCCGCACTGCCCGGAGTCTGACGCATCGGCCGGTCGGAAGCTAGAAGGGCATTTAGAACGTCGCGACCGCGACCGCGATCCCGATGCCGTTGAAG
>DASQGA010000101.1:0-5096 GCA_035632855.1 Gaiellaceae bacterium
ACCTCGCCGCCACGGAGCAGAAGATGGCGATCGGCAACCTCTGGCTCCAGGCGCTGTCCGAGGCGAGCGAGGACGAGGCAATCCGCCAGCACATGCGCACCCACCTGCGGGAGGTGCACGACTACGTCAGCGACGTGATTCGCCGCTCACAAGCGGCCGGAGGGGTGCTCCCGGACCGGGATGCCGACGCCGAAGCCTGGATCTTCGTCTCGCTCGGCCTCCTGCTCGTGACGAGCGACCGGCTGGGAGGCTTTCTGGAGGACGAGACACCGGCAGTCTTCGCCTCGCGCCGCCGCTGGCTCACCGGGTCTATAGCCAACCATCTATAGACACGTCTGGAAGAGCCACTAGCGCGTTTTGCCCTTGGGGCGGAGAATTCTCCCGACGCACTCGTGCGAGGGATAAGCGAAGGAGGAGAAACAGCCGACGAGTAACCCATGACTCGTGGCAGGCGACGACCCGGAAAACTTCGGCTCTGCGGCCCAGCCGAGCTTCCGGGTCAATGTCGCCGTAATTCCCACATCCCACAGCCTGGCGTCGGCCCGGGAATGCGAGCTAGCTCGGACTATAGCCCAGTGCAATAGTAAGTCAAGTAGGGTTGTGAAGTGAAAAAACCTCCCTATAGTTCACTTTAGGAAACGATCGTGCCGCAGACGACTACTCAGCCGCAGACCCGAACCTCCACGCGAGGCACCAAGCCGCGCGCGACGCTCGGACACCGGATCCGCCAGCTGCGCATCAACCGGGGGATGACGCAGACAGAGCTCGCCGGTGAGCGGTTCTCCAAGGAGTACCTGAGCCAGATCGAGCGGGGTAAGACCCGCCCGACCGGCGAAACCGTGAGCTGGCTCGCCGCCCGCCTCGGCGTCGACTCTGGTTTCCTCGAGTCAGGTGTCTCCACGAGCGACCGGGAGCGCGCCGAGAGCGTCATCTCGCGCGCCGAGGCCGCGATCGAGTCCCAGCAATACACCGAGGCCGTCGAGATGCTCGAAGCGGTCGTCACGTCGCTCGGAGCCGCTAGTGCGCCAGAGCTCGAGCTGCGGGCGCTCCTCGCGGAGGGCTGGGCGCGCATGTACGTCAGCGAGCTTCGCAAGGCTGTCGAGGTCCTCACGCGGGCGCGCGCCCTCGCGGAAGACCCAGTCTTCACGGACGTCGATCGGGCCGAGGTGCTCTTCCGGCTCGGCGCCTGTCGCTGGAACCTCTCCTCGATCGGCACGGCCTCGGCGCTCTTCACTGAGGCTCTCGATCTCGCGGAGCGCTCGGGCCTTCCCTGCGACCGCCTCCGCTCGAACATCCTCGGCTGGCGTTCCCGCTGTCACCAGCGCCAGCGCGACTGGGAAGCCGCCCGCGAAGACGTCGAGCGCGCACTCGAGCTCGCCGAAGCGCTGAACGACGAGCGCACCGTGGCTCACCACTATTTCCAGGCGTCACTGATCGCCGAGCGGAAGGGCCAGTGGGTCCTTGCCCGCTCGTACGCCGAGAAGGCGAAGACGATCTACGAGCGCGTCGCCGACCGCGTCAACGAGGGCAAGCTCCTGAACAACCTCGGTGGCCTCAACTTCCTGCTCGGAAAGCCCGACGAGGCGATCGCGTACCTGAAGGACGCTTTCCGGGTCGCACTCGAGGTCGGAAGCGACGTGGACGCCGCCTACGCGGTGTCGTCACTCGCGCAGGTCCACCTCCGCACCAACGAGGTCAAGCTCGCCGAGGAGCAGTCCCGCCATGCGATCGAGCTCCTTGCCGGCCGGGTCGAGTTCATCGACGAGATCGGAAACGCCCAGCTTGTGCTCGGACGCTCTCTGCTCGAGCAGGGCAGGCTCGAGGAGGCCGCAGAGATGTTCGACTGCGCCGAGACGAGCTTCGAACAGCTTTCTTCCGCCAGCCACCGGGCGGCGGCGTGGGTCGCGAAAGGCGATCTCGCTGCCAGGCTCGGTGACGACCGCAAAGCCGCTCACCTCTATCGCCGTGCGGCCGAATCTCTCCAGGACTTCCGGTTCTAGGAAAGGAGGTGAAATCAGTGAAGACAAAGGCAACCCTCGCCCTCGTATACCTCACCCCGCTCGCCCTCTTCCTCGCGAAGCTTGGTGGGTTCCAGCACGGTAACTAATCGAAGGGAAGGACTGGCGCTTCGGTTGGCGAAGATCGATTCGCCATGGAGCCTCGTCCTTCCCTTCGTCCGCTTGCCCCGTTGCTAGGGCCGCTCGCGGCCGCGTGGATACTCGCCGCGGCCCTGATCGTGCTCCAGCTGCTCTAGCTGGTCGTTCGACCGACGTTCGTGCGGTCGTTCGCCGGCGCTTAGCTGGAGCCCGCCTCGGTCTCGAGATCGTGGCGCATGACGTCCCGCAGGCTGACGACGCCCAGTGTGCGGTCGCCGTCGACGACCGGCAAGTGGCGGAACCCCTGCTCGATCATGAGGCGGGCCGCCTCGTCCGCGCTCGTCGACTCCGATGCTGACACGGGTTCGGCGGTCATCCACTCCCGCACCCGCGCTTCGCTCGGATGGACGCGCTGGGCCATGGCGCGCAGAAGGTCCCGCTCCGTCAGGATGCCGATCAAACGGCCGTGCTCGAGGACCACCGATGAGCCCACGTTCGCGTCGGCCATCCGCTGCGCGGCCTCGCCGATCGTGTCTTCGGGGGCGACCGAGAGCACCTCGCGGGACATGAAGTCGCCGAGCGTCATTGCCGCACGAGCATAGCCGCGCACGCCACAATGGAGCGAGTGCGCTTCTTCTTTATCGTCGTCTGCTCGCTCGCGCTCCTTGTCGCAGGTTGTGGGGGTGACTCGAGCGACAGCGGGTCGGCCGCCAAGGTCGGGGCCGCGGAGACCACGGGGTCGGTCGAGGGATCGCTCCCACGGTGGGTCGAGACGGAGCTCGCCGCGGCTCCCGGCGGGTTCGTCTCCCTCGCGCTCTCGAGCTCGGACTTCGCCACGGGGTCGAATCGCCTCGGCTTCCTCATTGTCCGGCAGGACGGGCAGCTTGTGCAGAGCCCGCGCGCCACGGTCTGGGTCGGCCAGGAAGGGGCCTCGAAGGCTGCTCGGGTCGAAGCCGTGCTCGTTCCGCTCGAGCCGCATTCGCACCCACAGGGGTCCGCGCCGCACGACCACCTGGACGCGACCGACATCTACGTCGCGCAGGTCGACCTGCCGGCGACCGGTCGCTACTGGGTCGTGGCCACTCCCGAAGGGGTGGACATCCAGGGTGTCGGAGCCATCGAGGTCGCTGCTGCTAGCGCCTCGCCCGCCGTCGGAGCGAAGGCGCCACGCTCCGATAATCCGACGCTGGCCGACGCGCCGGCCGAGGCCATCAGCACGGCGCGCCCGCCCGACACCGAGCTCCTCCGCGACTCGGTCGCCAGTGCTCTCGACGCGGAGAAGCCGTTCGTTGTCGTCTTCGCGACCCCGAAGTACTGCGAGAGCAGGACCTGTGGGCCGACGGTCGAGACGGTCGACGCGGTGCGCCGCGACCTGCTCGGCTCGCCGGTGCGGTGGATCCACGTCGAGATCTACGAGGACAACGACCCCGCCAAGGGTGCGAACGAGTGGGTTCGCCAATGGAATCTCCCCAGCGAGCCATGGGTGTTCCTGGTCGACGAAAAAGGGGTCATCCGCGCGAAGTTCGAGGGCGCCGTCTCGAAGGACGAGCTCGAGGAAGCCGTGCGCTCGCACCTCCTGTAGTGACGCAGGCCAGGTCTGGTCAGGGGGGACGCGTTCCGGGCGCCTGCTCGGCGAGCGGGGGATCGGGAACGACACGACGCTGATCGCCTACGGGGACAAGAACACCGGTTCGCGCCACTATTCTCTATTCGTGACCTTCGGCATGCGCGTGGCCGTCACCCTCGCGGCCTTCGTGACGACTGTGCCGTTGGCTGCTTGCGGCAGTGGCGACGCTGGCAGTGAAATGCGCCTCACGCTGACCGACGACGATTGCATCTACGAAGGGGACGAGACTCCGGCGGCGGGGATGTTCACGGTCGAGGTCGAGAATCAGACCTCGAATTCCGGTGCCTTCGCGCTCGCCGCAATCGCCGAGGGCGCCACGATGGACGATCTCGAGGCGTTCCTCGAGAAGGCGCGGCAGCAGTTCCAGCAGGGTGGAGGGCTCCCCGACCCGCCGGCGTTCTATTCGCAGGTGGTCCGGGTCGGCGCGGGCGCCGGCACGAACAGTCTGCTGCCAGCCGATGTACCCGCCGGTACGTACGCCCTTACGTGCTTCATCGACGACCCACCGACCTGGCGGGGCTATCTCGCCGAGCAGCTCGACGTGACCGAGTAGCGCAGCGACCTGATCGCGCGCCCCGGGCTACGAATAGACGTACCAGTCGAGAAGTGACCGCCTGGCTGCGGTGGCAGCCAGGCTCCTTGTCGCTACGAGCCGCGCCCGGGTGGGCCCGGCTCGGCACGCTTGTCGAAACCTCAGTCCCGTAGGAGCGGGCGCGTCAAGCAGGTCGGGCCGCCGTCGCCCTTTCTCGAGATCTCGTCGCCCTGGTAGACGAGGACCTCGACGCCCGCTGCCTCCATGCGGCGGCGCGTCTCGGGGCTGCCCTCGAGGGCGAGTGCCTTCCGCGGGCCCAGAGCGAGGACATTCGGGCCCATCGACTCGAACTCCTCGTCGGGAACCTCGACGAGCTCGATGCCCCGATCCTCGAGGAGCTCGACGAGGCGCACGGGCATGAGCGGCGGATAGGCAACCGCGAGATCGGCGTCGAGCGGTGAGAGGAGCGACATGAGGTGGAGCACCTCTGCTCGACCGTTGAGGTGCGGGAGGTCGAACACGACCACGTCCACGTCGGGGAGCGTTGCCCGAAGGGCAGCCACACCCGCGTCGTTCGTCCGGTAGCCGCGGCCAACCAGGAGCGTGTGCTCGTCCAGCCACACCGTGTCGCCGCCTTCCACCGTCGCGGGCGCCTCGAGCCGACCGGCGATCGGCACGCCGGCCTCGACGAGGTCCGCCGCCATGGCTTCCACCTCCGCGCGGCGCCCTTCCTTCCCCGGCCGGAGCAGGATCGCACCGCGTGACGTGACCATCGTCGGGTCGTAGGCGTAGATGGCGTCCGGGCACACCCCGAGTGGCGTCTCCGCGAGAACGACCTCGG
>DASQGA010000102.1:0-2554 GCA_035632855.1 Gaiellaceae bacterium
AATTCTCGCCGCCGGCATGGACGGGATCGAGAACGGCCTCGACGCGGGCGAGCCGAACTCGGAGAACCTCTACACGAAGTCCTACGAGGAGCTCACCGCCAGCGGGCTCGAGAGCTTGCCCCGGAACCTGTACGAGGCGACAGTGGAGCTCGAGGCGGACGATGTGCTCCGCAAGGCCCTGGGCCGCGGCCGGGATGAGGACTACGTCGACTACTTCATCCGCGTCAAGCGGGACGAGTGGGCCCGGTACCACGAACAGGTCACGCCCTGGGAGATCAACGAATACCTGACCCGGTTCTAGCGGGCGCCATCCGAAACCTCGTCGGTAGATTAGAAACCAATGTGCGGAATCGTCGGACTGTTCGCGAAATCGTCTGAGATCGAGAGCTCGCTCGGCGGACATCTGGCGGCGATGCTCACGCAGATGAGCGATCGCGGGCCCGATAGCGCCGGGGTCGCCGTCTACCGCGACCCCGCTCCCACCGGTTCGAGCAAGCTGACGCTGTACTCGTCTGACCCGCTCCAGGACTGGGATGCCCTCGCCGCGGAGCTCGGCAAGGTCTTCGGCGGCTCGCCCGAGGCGAGCGTCCGGTCGAGCCATGCGGTTCTTGTGGTCGACACCGAGGCGGTGGAGGCAGAGGCCTGGGTCAAACGCGCCCATCCGGAGTTGCGGGTGATGAGCGCCGGCCAGACGATCGAGATCTACAAGGAGACAGGCCGACCCGAGGACTTCGTGCGCCAGTTCGCTCTGGCGGACTTCACCGGGAGCCACGCCCTCGGCCACACGCGGATGGCGACGGAGAGCCGGGTCACGACGGAGGGGTCTCATCCGTTCTCCACGGGGCTCGACCTTTGCCTCGTTCATAACGGGTCGCTCTCGAACCACAACCGCCTGCGCGAGGAGCTGCGCCGAGAGGGAATCGGCTTTCAAACGGAGAACGACACCGAGGTGGCCGCGGCGTATCTCGCCTGGCGGCTGCACGAGGGAGCGTCTCTCGAGCAAGCCCTCGAGGGATCACTGGAGGATCTGGACGGCTTCTACACCTTCCTCGTCGGGACCGCGGACGGCTTTGCCGTCCTGCGCGACCCAATCGCCTGCAAGCCGGCGGTGATCGCCGAGTCGGACGACTGGGTCGCCATGGCATCGGAATGGCGCGCGATTGCCGTCCTCCCCGGCGCCTCGGAGGCCCGGACGTGGGAGCCGGCCCCGGGCGTCGTGTACGCCTGGGAGCGGGCAAAGGTGTGAGCGCGGCCGAGGCGGTCGAGACGACTGCCGAAGTCGTCGACCTGGCCACCACCCCCCTCCGCGAGCTCAACCAACGCCTCCACGACCTGGGCGGAGGAGCCCCGGGCCCTCGGCGCTGGCGGGTGCTCAATCCGAACGGCGCCCATTCTGCGGCCTGCGGCCTCGACACGGAGATCGAGGTCGAGATCGAGGGCCATGTCGGCTACTACTGCGCGGGGATGAACAAGCTGGCGACCGTGCACGTGCACGGCAATGCCGGTCCCGGCCTGGCCGAGAACATGATGTCTGGCACCGTCGTGGTCGACGGCAACGCGAGCCAATCCGCCGGGGCCACCGGGCATGGCGGGCTGCTGGTCGTGCACGGCGAGGCGGCGGCCAGGTGCGGGATCTCGATGAAGGGCATCGACATCGTGGTCAAGGGCTCGGTCGGGCACCTGAGCGGCTTTATGGCACAGACCGGGCGGCTCGTCGTCTGCGGGGATGCCGGCGCGGCCCTGGGCGACTCCATCTACGAAGCGCGGATTTACGTCCGCGGCAGCGTCACCGCCCTCGGCGCTGACTGCGTCGAGAAGGAGCTTCGGGACGAACACAAGGCCGAGCTTCGCGACCTGCTCGACCGCGCTGGCCTGGAAGACCTCGACGCGTCCGAGTTCCGCCGGTATGGGTCCGCCCGCACGCTTTACAACTTCCGGATCGACAACGCCGGCGCGTACTGATGGCCGCCGCCGACCGGCCCTGGGGCCTCCGCGAGTCCTACCTCTTCGACAAGCACGTGATCGCGGAGATCCAGCGCGCCGCCGAGCAGGGCATCTACGACATCCGCGGCTTCGGAGCCAAGCGGCGCCTTCCCCACTTCGACGATCTCCTCTTCCTCGGCGCCAGCGTCTCTCGCTACCCGCTCGAGGGCTACCGCGAGCGCTGCGAGATGGACGTCAGCCTCGGCACGCGCTTTGCGAAGAAGCCGCTCGAGCTTCAGATTCCGGTCACGATCGCCGGGATGAGCTTCGGGGCGCTCTCGGCTCCCGCCAAGGAAGCACTCGGACGGGGCGCGAGCGAGGTGGGAACCTCGACGACGACCGGAGACGGAGGCATGACCCGGGAGGAGCGAGAGCACTCCAAGCTCCTCGTGTACCAGCTCTTACCGTCGCGGTACGGGATGAACCCGGACGACCTGCGGCAGGCCGACGCAATCGAGATCGTTGTCGGCCAAGGGGCCAAGCCCGGCGGTGCTGGAATGCTCCTCGGCCACAAGATCTCGGACCGCGTCGCCGAGATGCGCGACCTGCCGAAGGGGATCGACCAGCGCAG
>DASQGA010000103.1:0-11464 GCA_035632855.1 Gaiellaceae bacterium
AGGTTTGCGTCCAGCTCGGCGACGAGGCCCGCCGGCAGCTCGTACTCGGCCGCCCGCACTGCGACTCGCGGTGAGAGTGGCGGCACGGGCTCGTCTCCGAGGGCCGAGTCGACCAGCTCGCAGGCTCGCCAGAGGGCTGCAACGTCGATGCCGGTATCGACGCCGATGCCCGAGAGCGCCTGCGACAGCGCTTCCGCGGACACACGGTGGATGGAGAGCGCGATCGGATAGATGGCGCAGGCAATGACGTCCGCATCCGCCCGCGCGGCCTCGATCGAAGCCGCGAGGGCCGTCCCTGCCGCACCCTGGCAATAGAGGCCGACCGGCAGCCCGCTCGCCTCGCGGACCCGCTCGACGAGCTCGCGCGCGCGCCCCGGGTCGAGCGAGCCCGCCGGGTCGTGCACGAGTGCCCGCGAAGCGCCGAGCTCGTTCAGACGATGAGCGCGCTCGAGGAGGACGTCGCTCCTGTCCGCCGGTCCCGGGCTGTGAACGAGCCCGATCGCCAGCTCTTTTCCGGCGCCGCGAATCGCCTCGGCGGCGTCCTCGAGGTTCTCGAGGTCGTTCAAGGGGTCGTGGATCCGGAAGACGTCGATGCCGCTCTCGGCAGCGCTGTGGACGAAGCGCCGCACCAGATCTCGCGAGACGGGCCTTGACCCGACCAGGAACCGTCCGCGAAGCGCGATCCCGAGCGGTGTCTGGCAGCGTGCCTTCAGGGCTCGAATTCGCTCCCAGGGGCTTTCGACCCCGCGGCGGACGGCCGTATCGAAGCAGCCGCCGCCGGACACCTCGAGGTACGCGAACCCAGCCCCGTCCAGGATGTCGGCGAGCTCGAGCAGGCGCGAGGTTTCCACACGGCCTGCGAGAGGCTCCTGCGAGAGGAGGCGAATCGTCGTGTCGACGAGAGCGGGCATCGAAGGGCAGCTAGGCGCGCGACATGTAGCGGCGCTCGCGCGTGTCGACCTTGATCCGATCGCCCTGGTTGACGAACAGGGGTACCTGGACGACCGCGCCGGTCTCTAGCGTCGCGGGCTTCGTGACGTTGGAGACCGTGTCGCCCTTGACACCGGGCTCGGTCTCGACGACTGAGAGCTCGACCGAGGCCGGGAGCTGGATGCCCGCGGGGCGCCCGTCAACGGTCAGGAGCATCACCGAGCTCGAGGGCTGGAGGAAGTCCAGCTCCCCCTCGACTTCGGTTCGAGGCAGGTTCAGCTGCTCGAACGAGGACTCGTCCATGAACACGACCTCGTCGCCGGCGTCGTAGAGGTACTGGACGCTTTTTGTCTCCGTGTGGACGCGCGGCATCTTCTCGCCGGCTCGGAAGGTCTTGTCGACGACCGACCCGGAATCGAGGTTCTTCAGCTTCGTCCGCACGAAGGCGCCGCCCTTCCCGGGCTTCACGTGCTGGAACTCGACGATGCGCCAGACCTGGCCGTCGAGCTCGACGTGCATGCCGTTTCGGAACTGGTTGGTGGAGACGACCTCGGCCACGGATCGCCAGTCTAGATGGTCGATCGACAGTTACCCCAACCCTCGGATGGCGGCCGTCCCCGCGGGCACGCCAATTACCAATCAACCATCTAGACGAGCGTTACGAGATCCTTGGTGAACGGCGTCAGGACCTCGGCACCGCCCTCTTCGACGATGACCAGGTCCTCGATCCTGACGCCGCCCTTGCCTGCCAGATAGACACCGGGCTCGACCGTGACGACGTTTCCCGGCGCGAGGACCGCCTCCGAGACGTCGGACAGGATCGGGAGCTCGTGCACCTCGAGCCCGACGCCATGGCCGAGGCCGTGGAGCACGGGAGCGATGTCGGCGGCCTCGATCTCCTGTCGTGCGATCGCGTCGATGGCCCGGCCGTCCCCGCCGGCCCGAACCTCAGCGAGCGCGTTCGCCTGGGCGCTCCGGCACAGGTCGTATGCCCCCGCTAGCTCATTGGGGAGGTCCCCGGTCGCGAACGTCCGGGTGCAGTCGGAGCGATAGCCCTCGACCGTGGCGCCCGCATCGACGATCACCGTTTCGTTCGAGCCGATCGAGCGCTCTCCGGGGTGGTGATGTGGCACCGCGGCATTCGGCCCGCTGGCGACGATCGGGTCGAACCCGGCGGCGTCCGCTCCCTCCTCGTGCAGGGTCTGCAGGATCCACCAGGCCACGTCCGCCTCCGTTCGTCCCACGAGGCTCTCCCCTGCCAAGCGCCGGTACATGGCGTCGTTCACGGCCGCAGACGCCCGAATCGAGTTCAGCTCTTCGGGGCCCTTGACGGCGCGCACGCCCTTCAGCGCACCTTTCGTGGGCACGAGCTCGACGCCGCTCTCCCGGAGCGGCTCGTACTGGGCGACGGTGACGTGATCCGCCTCGAACGCCACCCCACCCTGTGTTAGGTCGCCGAGCTTGCCGGCGATCCAGGCGATCAGGTCGCGCTCGGCCTGCAACGGCTCGACCCCATCCACGCGGCGAGCTGCCTCGATGTACCGCCCGTCGGTTGCGAGAAAAACGCCATCGGCACTGACGAGGCACGCGGCGTTCGAGCTCTCGAACCCGGTCAGCCAGAAGATGTTGACCGGATGCGTGGCGAGGAAGCTTTCGGCGCCGAGGCCGTCCAACTCGGCCAGGAGGCGCTCGATGCGACTCACCGAGGGGTCGCCAGGAGCTCCAGCGCCTCCTTGTAGCCCTCGGGGCCCTTTCCGAGGATCCGAGAGGTGACGACGTCCTCGATCACGGACACATTGCGCCAGTCCTCCCGCTGGGTGATGTCCGAGAGATGGACCTCGATCACGGGCACCTCGACGATCTCGAGCGCGTCGCGAATCGCGTAGCTGTAGTGCGTCCAGGCGCCCGGGTTGACGACGACGCCGCCGGCCCAGCGGCGCACGTCGTGGCACCACTCGACGTACTGGCCCTCGTGGTTGGTCTGTAGGCAGCGGACCGTGAGGCCTACCTCCTTCGCCCAGCCGTAGATCCGCGTCTCGAGGTCGCCAAGGCCGATGCCGCCGTAGAGGGCCGCGTCGCGCTCGCCGAGGACGTCGAGATTGACGCCGTTCAGAACGGCCACCTGCACGGGGCGAGTCTACTTCGCGATCAGCGCGTCGAGCTCGCGCCGAATATTCTCGTCCGGCAGTTCGACCGGAAAGATCGGCTTCCCGATCTCCTCGAGGAGGACGAGGCGCGTCCGGCCCTCCGCGCCCTTCTTGTCCCGCCGGAGCGCGGCCCAGGCCCGCTCCTCGTCGACGCGAACAAGCTCGGGCCGGAGCAGCTCTTCGACGACGTCGGTCTGCAGGCCGGATAGGCGCAGCGCGGCCAGGAGGCCGAGGGCGACGGCGTCGCCGTGCCGGAGCTCGAAGCCTGACGCCGCCTCGAGCGCGTGCGCGAACGTGTGCCCCAGGTTCAGGGTCGCGCGTCGCCCCGTCTGCTCGAACGGGTCGGCGAGGCAGACGGCCGCCTTGAAGGCCGCGCAGGCTCGCACCATCTCTTCGTCCGGGAGCTCCCACAGGGGCTGGCCTGCGAGGAGCCCGGTCTTGACCACCTCCGCTAGGCCGGCCCGGCGCTCCTCCGTGGGCAGCGTCTTCAGAAGCTCCGGATCGATCAGGACCTGCTCGGGGTAGTGGAACGCACCGACGAGGTTCTTGCCCGTGTCGAGGTCGATTCCCGTCTTGCCGCCAATCGCCGCATCCACCTGCCCGACGAGCGTCGTCGGCCACGCGATCCAGTCAACACCGCGCTTGTACGACGCCGCGACGTACCCGGCGACATCCGTTGTCGTGCCTCCCCCGTAGGCCACCAGCGTGCCGCTTCGGTCGAGCTCGAGGGTCTCCCAGAGCTCGCGAGCGACCTCGACCCGCTTGGCAGCTTCGCCGGCCGGCACCGGATAGGTCTTGCACCCGAGGTCGAGCGGATGGAGCGCAAGAACCTGCTCATCCGCGACGAGGGCGTCGGCGCGGACCCCGACCGCGATCGAGGGGTCGACGACCGTGACGCTGAGACCCGCGAGGAGCACGTCCTCCGCCCCGGTCGCAAACGCGTCGGCCGCGTCCGTGTAGACGGGAGCGCGGTCTTCGTGAAGCCGGCGGAACGACGATTCCTCCTGGGCGAGCGGCCGGCCGGCGCCGCGAACGCGCTCCCAGGCGATCCCGGGGTCGACCTGGAGCCACACGGTCAACGCGCGTCGGCGCAGGAGCCCGCGAGTCGTCTCCGAGAGGACCGCCCCTCCGCCCAGGGCGATGACGCCCGGGTCCGACTCATGCAGAATTTCTGCAACAACGGTCTCCTCGATCTGTCGGAACTCAGGCTCTCCCCGCTCGAAGAGCGCCGGAATGGGCCCGTGCAAGCGCTCGATCTCCTCGTCCGTGTCGACGAAGCGGCGTTCCGTCAGCCGGGCGACCTCGCGCCCCACAGTCGACTTCCCCGCCCCCATGAAGCCGATGAGGACGAGGTGCTTCCCGAGCGCCCCTACCTGGGAGACCAGGGGATCCGCTCCACGTACGCGCGGTAGGCCGCGACGAAGTCTCCGACCGCGTCGCCGCCGAACTTCTCCTTCGCCGCGCGGGCCAGCTCGAACGCGACGCACGCCTCCGCCACGACGGCGAGCGCCTCGACCGCGGCGACGTCGGAGCGCTCCACGAGCGCCTCGGCCGGCTCTCCGGTCGCGAGGTCTGCGGAGCGAAGCGGGCGCATCAGCGTCGGCAGCGGCTTCATGGCTGCCCGGACGACGATCTCCTCCCCGTTCGAGACTCCGGCCTCGATCCCGCCCGCTCGATTTGTCTCGCGGAGGTATCCGGCCGCGTCGCGCAGGATCTCGTCATGAGCCTGCGAGCCCCGCAAGCCGGCCAGCGCGAACCCGTCACCGATCTCGACGCCCTTCACGGCCTGCGTTCCGAGGAGGGTCCAGGCAAGGCGCGCGTCGAGGCGCTCCTCCTTCGTTGCGTAGGAGCCGAGGCCGGGCGGAACGCCCCGGGCGCGCACCTCGACCAGGCCGCCGAGCGTGTCCCGCTCGCCGCGGGCTGCGTCGATCGCCTCCCGGATCCCGTCCTCGCCCTCGGCGCCGCCCACCGCGACCGCGGAGCCGTTGACGGTGACGCCGAGCTCGTGCAGGAGAGCCTTGGCGACCCCGCCCGCGGCGACGATCACCGCGGTGTGGCGTGCGCTTGCGCGCTCGAGCGCGTTCCGTACGTCGTCGTGCCCGTACTTCATGACCCCGGCGAGATCGGCATGCCCGGGCCTCGGGAGCGTGACCGTCTCCTTGCCCTTCCCGGTCGCCTCCCCCTCGGGCTCCCAGGGGCTCATCCCCCAGGTCCAGTTCTTATGATCGCGGTTCGGCACGACCAGCGCCAGCGGCGTGCCGAGCGTGCGTCCGTGCCGGAGCCCTGCCAGAACCTCGACCCGGTCCGTCTCGATCTGCTGGCGAGGGCTCCTGCCATAGCCCTCCTGCCTGCGCGCAAGATCGGCCTGAATGGCCTCCCGGTCGAGCTTCAGCCCGGCCGGGAGGCCGGTCAGGATCGCGACCAGCGCCGGCCCATGGGACTCGCCCGCGGTGGTGAGCTCGAGGGTCACACGGCGAAGCCTAGTGCGGCCCCCGGCCGCGGCTTAGGCGACGCGGATCGCAGATCGCATCACTTCCAGGGGCGCCGGGACGCCCGTCCAACGCTCGAAGGACGCCGCGCCCTGCCGCACCAGCACCTCCAGCCCGTCCACGACCGGGTCGCAGCCAGCCTCACGAGCGGCCGCGACCAGCGCCGTCGGATCGCTGTCAGTGCGATAGGCGAGATCGACGACCGCCTGGCCGGCGCGCGGCTCCACGGGCAGCTCGTCGCGAAGCGGCGTCGCGTTGACGAGGAGCGTCGCGTCGGCCAGCTGGGGAGGCCACGCATCCGCCGCCGCAACCTGCTTCTCTGGGAAGAGCGCGAGCAGTCTCGCCGCCAGTGCGTGGGCCCGGTCTGAGTCTCGCGCCGCCACGGTGACGCTTGCCGCCCCCGCGTCCAGGAGCGCCACCGCCACGGCGACGGCGGCCCCTCCGGCGCCCAGGACGACCGCGCGCGCGCCCTCGGCACGGACGGCGTCCGTCACCGCGGGCCCGTCCGTGCTCGACCCGAGCACGCGGCCCTCCTGGATCACGAGCGTATTGACAGACCCGGCGCGCTCCGCGACCCCGTCGAGCTCGTCACAGAAGGCCACGATCGCGGTCTTGTGCGGAATGGTCACGTTGGCGCCTGCGAAGCCAAGCGCAGTGAGGCCCGAGACGGCGGCTTCGAGATCTTCGGGCTCGACCGGCAATGGGACGTAAGCCCAGTCCAGTCCCCGCGGGGCGAAGGCGGCGTTTTGCATCCGGGGCGAGAGCGAATGTGAGACTGGATGTCCGAGCAGGCCGACGAGCCGGGTCTCGCCCGTCAGCAATTCAGCCCCTCGCGGCTGTAGTTATCGAACTCCTCCTGGCTCGCCGTGAAGAAGTGGCTCCTGCAGTCCGGCTTGCGAATGAAGAACGTGTAGTCGACCTTCGCCGGATGCGCTGCCGCCTGGATCGAGGCGAGCCCCGGATTGGCTATCGGAGTCGGCGGGAGCCCCGCGAACTTCCGTGAGTTGTACGGCGAGTCGGAGTCAAGCTGGCTCTCCAGGATGGCCTGTGTCGGCGGAATGTCGAAGCCATACCGAATCGTCGCGTCGATCCCCAGTGGAGTTCCGGCTCTCAGCCGGTTGTAGATGACGGCGGCGACAAGCCGGCGCTCCTTCGGCACCTGCACCTCTTCCTCCACCATCGACGCGATGATGAGGACGTCGTAGGCGGTCAGGTTCTTCGACTTCGCGTATTTCAGATCGACGCCCTCCCACGCAGTCGTGAATGCGTCCAGCTGCATCGTCACGAGCCCGCGCGTGGTCGTGTCCTTGGTGAAGGAGTAGGTGGCCGGGAAGAGGAACCCTTCGAGGTTGGGGAACTTGGCTTTCGCGAAGTCGCGCGGCAGAGCGCCTCGCTGGGACAGCCGCAGATAGGCCTTCGGAGACAGTCTCGTCTTGACGTCGCGCCTTTCGAGTGCGATCTCGTTGACGGCGGCGATCCTGGCCGCCATCTCCTTCCGCGTGAACCCCTCCGGAAAGACGATCTTGAGCGTTGGGCTGACCGGTGCGGTCGCAGCCGGCGTCGTCTCTCCGGCCGACTCGTCCGTTCCGAGCCCAGCGCTCTCCGCGATCGACTTGATCCCCCAGGCGAGACCGATGAGCACGAGGGCTCCGAGGGCGACGCCCACGAGCCCCGCCGCTCGTCCGCCCCGAGCGGAACTGCGCCTTACGTGGCGCGGGCGCTCAGCCATGTCAGGTAGCTCGTCAAGAGATGGGCCGCTGCCGCCGCGTCCTCGGAGGCTCTGCCCGGCGTCGCCTGAGCGAGCCGGGTTGTGAAGCGCTCGTCGAAGCTCTCGATCGGGAGGTCCGAGGCGGCGCGGAGAGCGTCCACGAACGCTTGCGTCTCCCGCGCCTGGGCCCCGCGTTCTCCACGAAGCGTCACCGGGAGGCCGACGACGATCCGGTCGACCTTCTCGAGGCGGGCCAGCTCGAGGACGCGTGCGAGGCCCGGCCCGGTCGACGCCCGCTCGACGACGTCGAGCGGCTTCGCGATTGTCCCGGTCGGATCGGAGACGGCCACACCGGTCCGCGCGGAGCCGTAGTCGAGGGCGAGGACCTTCACGAGCGCGCGATTCTAGGTGAGTTAGGTGAGGCCATCGATGATGGCCTGCTCGGCTGTGGCGATCGCTTCGCCGAGCTTCTCCAAATCCTTGCCTCCGGCTCGAGCCATCGTCGGACGCCCTCCACCGCCACCGCCGACCACGCCGGCAGCGGTCTTCACGACCTCGGAAGCGCTGAGCCCCCGTTCCGCGACGGACTGGTCGAAGTTGGCGACGAGGTGGACGCGGCCATTCTCCCGCGAGCCCAGGAGGATCGCGGCGGGCGCCGCCTTCTGCTTCAGGCGGTCGGAGAGCTCCAGGAGCGTATCGGCGTCCATCTCACCGACCTCGGCCACGATGACGCGAAAGTCCCCCCTCTCCGTTGCTCCTGCGAGCAGGCTGTCGAGGACGTCGGAGTCCAGGGCTGGCGCGCCACGGCGCTTTCCCTGCTCCTTGCGAATGCGCTCGAGCTCCACCCGGAGCTCGTCGATTTCCTCCGAGCGGGCGTGCAGGTATGCGAAGGCCGCTCCGGACGTGACAGCCTCGATCCGCCTGACCCCGGAGCCCACGGAGCCCTCCGACAGGATCGCGAACGGCCCGATCTCCGCCGTCGAGCGGACGTGGGTGCCGCCGCAGAGCTCCCGTGAGAACCCCGGCACCTCGACGACCCGCACGACTTCGCCGTACTTCTCGCCGAAGAGCATCGTGGCACCGAGGTTCTTGGCCTCATCGATCGTGGTCAGGAACGCGTGCACGGGGAGATTCTCGAAGACGCGCTCGTTCACGATCTCCTCAACCCGACGACGCTCCTCCGGGCCGAGCGACTCGCCGTGGGTGAAGTCGAAGCGGAGCTTGTCCGGGCGCACGGCCGACCCGGCCTGGTGGACGTGCTCGCCGAGGACCCGGCGAAGTGCCTCGTGCAGGAGGTGAGTCGCGGTGTGGTTCGCGGTCGTCGGAAAGCGAACTTTCCACGGCACCACGGCTCGGACCCGGTCGCCGGCGAAGAAGCCCTCGCCCTCGAAGAGGAGCACCTGGTCTTCTCCGAAGCGGTAGGCGGCCACGAGCTCGGCGCGCCCGCCGTCCTTTTCGATCCAGCCCGCATCCGTCACCTGGCCGCCGCCGTCCGGGTAGAAGGGCGACTCGCGCAGCTTGGCGAAGAACGTCCCGTCGCCGAGGTCTTCGAGCGCGCCGATCTGGGTCAGGATGTCGGTCTTCTCGTAGCCGACGAACTCGGAGGTGAAGCCGGCCTCGCGCGAGAACTCGGCGGCCCGCTCGACGCCGCGCCCGGCACCGGCCCGCGAGATCTCTCGGTGCTGCGCCATGAGCTCCGCGAACCCCTCCTCGTCGACGGCGAGGCTTCGCTCGCGGGCGAGCTCCCTCGTCAGCTCGACCGGGAAGCCATAAGTCGCCGTCAGCGAGAACGCTTCTTCGGCGGAGATGGAGCCCTTCGCCGCGACCTCGTCGAAGAGGCGCATGCCCCGCGCGAGCGTCTCTGAGAACCGTTCCTCCTCGGTTCGCAGCACCTTTCCGATGTGGCGGCGGTTCTCCTCGAGCTCGGGATACCACGCGGCCATCTGCGCGACGACCACGTCTGACAGCCGCCAGAGATCCTCGAGGCCGATTCTCCGCGCCTGCTGGACAGCTCGGCGAATGATCCGGCGCAGGACGTAGCCGCGCCCTTCGTTCGAAGGGGTCACGCCGTCGCCGATGAGAAACGTCATACCGCGCCCGTGGTCGGCAAGCACACGGTGTGCCTTGGTGGCGCTCTCGTCCGCGTTCCACGCGACACCGCTCTGCTCCTCGATCCACGCCATGATCGACTGATAGCCGTCGGTCTCGTACACGGAGCGGACGCCCTGAATGATCGCGGCGGTCCGCTCGAGCCCCATGCCGGTGTCGACGTTCTGCGTCGGGAGCGGCGTCAACGTCCGGTCCGCATGAAGCTCGTACTCCATGAAGACGAGGTTCCAGAACTCGAGGAACCGGTCGCAGCGCGTGCACGCCGGAGCGCAACGGGGATCCCCGCACCCGTACTCCTCTCCCCAGTCGTAGTAGATCTCAGAGTCGGGACCGCATGGACCCGGCCCTCCCACCGACCAGAAGTTCTCCGAGCTCGGCAAGCCGACGATCCGCTCCCGTGGCATCCCGATCCTCTTCCAGAGCTCGATCGCGACTTCGTCCTCGCCGAGTCCGAGCTCGGGATCTCCCGCATGCACGGTCGCCCACACACGATCCCAGTCCAGCTTCAAGTGCTCCTGGATGAACTCGGTAGCAAGGTCGATTGCGCCCTCTTTGAAGTACTGGCCGAACGAGAAGTTGCCGAGCATCTCGAAGAAGGTCAGGTGGTGGCCGTCAAGCCCGACCTCGTCGATGTCCGGCGTCCGAAAGCACTTCTGCGCCGTCGTGGTCAGACGCGCGCGGGGCGTCTCGTTGCCGAGGAAGTACGGCATCTGCGGCTGCATCCCAGCCGACGTGAGGAGTGTCGAGTGATCGTCTGCGCGCGGAACCAGCGGCCAGGAGGGCAGCCGCTTGTGGCCCTTCTCCTCGAAGAACGAGAGAAAGCCCTCGCGGAGCTCAGCCGTGGTGCGCATAAGCCAATTGTACGGGCGCCCCGGGGCGGCCTAGGCGCGGCGGCGGAGCGCCACGCCGGTCAGGATCTCGCGGACGATCCGGTCGGCTACGAGCGCGGTCAGGTCCGCCGACCCGATCGCCGTCGGGGCCACCTCGACGACGTCTGCACCGACGAGCTCCAGGCTGGCGGCGAGCGTCCGGGACGCCCACAGCAAGTCAGCCGGCGTCATGCCGCCGGGCTCGGGCGTTCCCGTCCCGGGCGCAAAGGCGGGGTCGAGGACGTCCACGTCGACGGTCAGGAACACAGGCCCCGGCCCGACCGTGGTCAGCGTGCGCTCGACGACCTTGGCGATCCCGAGCTCGCGGACGTCGCTCATCGGGAAGGCGGTGATCCCGTGCTCGGCCTGCCAGGCGAACTCGGCGGCACCCGGCCAGTAGCCACGCAGGCCGATCTGCACGTAGCGGCGCGGGTCGACCACACCGCCCTCCACGAGCCTGTACATCGGAGTGCCATGGGAGAGCTCGACACCGAAGACCTCCGTCCCCGTGTCCGTGTGCGTGTCGAAATGGACGAGGCCGACCGGGCCCGCCGCCGCAGCGCACGCCCGGACGTTCGGCTCCGTGATCGAATGGTCGCCGCCGAGCACTACCGGCAGGACGCCCGCAGCCAATACCTCCGCGACCGTGCGCTGGATGGCCGCGTGCGAGAGGGCAGCATCTGCCGGGACTACAGGCGCGTCCCCGAAGTCGACGACACGGAGCTCGACGAGCGGATCGATCCCCACCTCCACGCTGGGACCGGCTCCGAGGCCGGCGCTCCGGATTCCCCTGGGGCCGAACCGGGTTCCTGGCCGGTCGGAAACGAGGTCGTCCATGGGTGCGCCGACGATGGCGACGTCCACCTCTGCGAGGTGCGCCGCCTCCTCGGTCCAGGGCAGCCCGGCGTAGGAAAGGAGCCCCGCGTAGTCGGGCTTCCCGAAGCGGCCCCAGCGAGCACCAGGGTCAAGCATGCGCCGATGCTATGCGGAACGGGACGACGCGCGGCGCTCGGTGTCGGTGGTATCCGTCGCGATCTCCTGGCGCATCTTCTCGAGCGATCGGCGGATCAGCCGCGAGACGTGCATCTGGGAGATCCCGACCTGCTGGGCGATCTGCGACTGGGTCAGGCCGTCGTAGAAGCGGAGGTGCAAGATCTTCCGCTCTCGCTCGTCCAGGACTCGAAGGCCCGGGGCCAGCACCGCCCGGTCCTC
>DASQGA010000104.1:0-3726 GCA_035632855.1 Gaiellaceae bacterium
GAGCACGGTGAGGAGGCGAACGAGCATGGCGTCAAGGGTGTTGTCGGCAGGCGCGCTCGCCAGCGCCCTCCCTCAGACGAGGGAGTACGCGTTCACCAGAGCAGCGCTAGATCAGCGCTCGGTAGGCGATCGCGACGACGAGCGAGCCTGCGAAGAGGACGAGGACGAGCGCGAGCAGAAGCAGGCCGAGTCGGTTGTTCTTGCGGGCAAGCTCCGGATCCATGGCTACCCGAGCAGGATCGGGTCGACGGCGAGGGCGACGAAGAGGAGCGCGAGGTAGGCGAGCGAGTACGTGAAGAGCCGGCGCGCGCGGGCAGGCGTGGTCTCGCGGAGGAGCTCCACAGCTAGGAGCAGGAAGAGGCCTCCTAGGATGAGCGCCGAGGCGAGATAGAGCCAGCCGACCGTGTGCGCCAGGAACGGCAGGAGCGTCACGCCGATCAGGAGAAGCGTGTAGCGCACGATCGAGCGCGCGGTCTCAGACTCTCCCTTCACGACCGGAAGCATCGGGACCCGGGCTGCCGCGTACTCGCGGCGGATGAGGAGCGCCAGGGCCCAGAAGTGCGGCGGTGTCCAGAAGAAGACGATCAGGAAGAGCAGGAGCGCCGGCAGGGCGAGGTTGCCCGTCGCAGCTGCCCACCCGACCACGGGCGGGACGGCGCCGGCGGCTCCGCCGATGACGATGTTCTGCGGCGTCGAGCGCTTCAGCCAGCGCGTGTAGACGAGGACGTAGAAGAGGTTGCCGAAGACCGCGAGCAGGGCGGCGAGGACGTTTGCGAAGCTCGCGAGCACGACGAACGAGAGCGCAGACAGCGCCAGGCCGAACTCGAGGGCACGGGCAGGCGGTATCCGTCCCGCCGCCACGGGCCTGCCCTGCGTCCGCTTGCCCATCAGACGGTCGATGTCCCGGTCGAGGACGTGGTTCAGAGCGGACGCGCCGCCGCAGGCGAGCGCCAATCCCCCGAGGGTCGCGGCCAGGAGACCGGCCGACGGGACACCGCCAGCGCCGACGAGCATCCCTCCGGCTGCCGTCAGGAGCAGCAAGCTCATGATGCGCGGCTTGGTGAGGGTCAGGTAGTCGTGCCAGGATCCGCGCGAAACCGCGTCGCCGCGCGTGAAACAGGCGACTGCGGCGACCGTGGCGATCGCGAGCGAGACCGCACCGAGCCCGACGTGGAGCCCGCGCGCCCAGGCCGCGTCGGTCAGCGCCAGCACGCCGCCCAGGCCGATCTGGATCACGAACACTCCGAGAGCCAGGGCTGATGCAAGCGCGAGCGCGCGGCGGTCCGAGTGTGCGAACCGTGCCGCGAGAGCCACACCGCACAGGAGGGCAAGCGCGACCAGGGCGGCGGCGTCGTGCGGGAGTGCGTGCTCGCCCGTGGCGACGACGAGGGCGACGGCGCTCACGGCGGCGAGAGACAGGAGCCGGAGCCAGGGTCCGGGGGTCGGGCTCACAGGGGCCCTTCCCGGAGGCGGAGTCGCAGGTCCCGGAGGGGCCGGTGGCTGGACACGTAGGGCACCCGGTCGAAGTTGTGCGGGGGAGGCGGCGAGGTCGTGTACCACTCGAGTGTATCGGCCCGCCAGGGGTCTGATCCCACGCGAGGGCCCGCGCGCCAGCTCTTGACCATGTTCGCGATGAAGATCAGGAGCCCGATCGTCATCACGAGCGTCCCGACCGACGAGATGAGGTTGTAGAGCTCGAAGAGCCCGCCGCGGTCGTACGTGTAGACCCGCCGGTTCATGCCCATGAGGCCGAGGAAGTGCTGCGGAAGGAAGGCCATGTTGAAGCCGATCAGGAGCAGCCAGAAGTGCACCTTCCCGAGCCGCTCGTCGTACATCCGCCCCGTGATCTTCGGGAACCAGTAGTACGTCCCCGCGAAGACGCCGAAGACGGTGCCGCCGAACAGGACGTAGTGGAGGTGCGCGACGAGGAAGTAGGAATCCTGCACCTGGTAGTCGATCGGGTAGGCGGCCAGCATGATCCCGGAGAGGCCGCCGATGGTGAAGAGCCCGATGAACCCGAGACAGAAGAGGAGCGGCGTCCGCAGGTCGAGATGGCCGCGCCACAGCGTCGCCAGCCAGTTGAAGAGCTTGATGGCGGTCGGAATCGCGACCGAGAAGGACGACACGAGGAAGAACGCCTG
Source organism: Gaiellaceae bacterium (assembly GCA_035632855.1). Lineage (GTDB taxonomy): Bacteria > Actinomycetota > Thermoleophilia > Gaiellales > Gaiellaceae > DASQGA01. The sequence goes on from DASQGA010000104.1 coordinate 2,142, forward strand.
TAGCCAGACGGGGAGCCCGACGGTGAACATGTGGTGCGCCCAGACGAGCATGCTGAAGAAGGCGATGCCGATCGTCGAGAACGCCACCGCCTTGTAGCCGAAGATCGGCTTCCGCGAGAACACCGGGATGACCTCGGAGAGCATCCCCATCGCGGGCAGCACCATGATGTAGACCTCTGGGTGGCCGAAGAACCAGAACATGTGCTGCCAGAGGATCTGGCTGCCGCCCTCGGCCGGCTCGAAGAACGAGGTGCCGGCCTGCCGGTCGAGGAGGAGGAGCGTCGCGGCGGCGCTGATCGTCGGCAGGGCGAGGACGAGCAGCACGGCGTAGGCCTCGATCGTCCAGACGAAGATCGGGATTCGCATCCAGGTCATCCCGCGCGTCCGCATGTTGTGGATCGTGACGATGAAGTTGATCGCGCCTGCGAGCGAGCCGAGCGACGTGAGATGGATGCCGAGGATCCACAGGTCCTGGCCGACGTTGGGGCTGTAGTTGTCTCCCGAGAGCGGCGTGTATGCGGTCCAGCCCGAATTCGCGGCGCCGCCGTCCGTGACGAAGCTCGCGAGCACGACGAGGCCGCCCAGCAGGAAGAGCCAGTAGGAGAGGGCGTTCAGCCGCGGGAACGCCACGTCCTGGGCGCCGATCATGAGCGGGACGAGGTAGTTGCCGAAGCCGGCGAGCAGCGGCACGACGAAGAGGAAGATCATCGTCGTCCCGTGGATCGTGAAGAGCTGGTTGTAGCCGTCTTTCTCGATCAGGTTCTGATCCGCTTGCGCCAGCTGGAGCCGCATCAGGAGCGCCATCACACCGCCGGCGAAGAAGAAGAAATAGGCGGTGACGATGTAGAGGATCCCGATCCGCTTGTGGTCGACGGTCGTCAGCCAGCGGGTGACCGAGCCCTGCTTCCATGTCGGGGCAATGCTTTCGGTCCTAACCGCCACTCTGGCCTCCCTGGCTCGGCGAAGTCGAGAGACGCTGGTTCGACTTCACATAGGCGATGAGTGCGTCGAACTGGCGATCCTCCCAGCCGGCGCCTACGGGCGGCATGTAGCTGTCTATGGTCGGTAGGTTCTGGCCGTTCAGGAGCAGCCGCTTCAAGCCGCTTCGGTTGAGGAGGGTTCCGTTGCCCTGGATCGACGGGCCTACGTCTCCGGAGCCGTCGAGCCCGTGGCACTTGGCGCAGGCGGCGGTCCATTCCTGCTCGCCGAGCGCGACAAGGGCTTCCTCGGAGTCGCTGGGGGCGTTGTCCTCGAGCCAGGCCTCGTACTCGCCTTCGGAGACGACGCGGACGGTCGTGTCCATGATCGCGTGCTGGATCCCACAGAACTCGGCGCATTTGCCGTTCTCGTAGGTGCCCGTCCGGCGAGGCTCGAAGTCGAGCGTGTTCGGGTGCCCCGGGATCGCATCGAGCTTGCCGGTGAGCTCAGGCACCCACCAGCTGTGGTTTACGTCCTTCGAGTGGAGCTCGAGCGAGGCCGTCTTCCCGACCGGGAGGTAGAGGGTGTCGAACGAGACCGCCCCGTTGGGATACGTGTACTGCCAGTAGAACTGGTGGCCGTCGACCCGGATCTCGGTCGCGTCGCT
>DASQGA010000105.1:0-4456 GCA_035632855.1 Gaiellaceae bacterium
GCGGTCCATCACCCCTTCACGCGTCCCAACCCGGACGGAGAGGCCTTGCTCGCCACCGACCCGGGCGCCGCGCTCGCGGAGGCCTACGACCTGGTCGGGAACGGGGTCGAGCTCGCGGGAGGCTCGTTCAGAATCCACGAGTCCGAGCTCCAGGAGACGATCTTCGACCTCCTCGCGATCCCGCCAGAGGAGCAGCGCTTCCGGTTCGGATTCCTCCTCGACGCGCTCGCCATGGGCGCGCCGCCCCATGGAGGCATTGCGTCCGGCATCGATCGGCTGATGATGGTTTTGGCTGACGAGCCGTACATCCGTGACACGGTCGCGTTCCCGAAGAACCAGGCCGGGATCGACCCCATGAGTGGAGCTCCGTCGCCGGTGGGGGAGGAACAGCTGCGCGAGGTCGGAATCAACCTCCGGCAGGACCCCGCTTAAGTCGGCGGCCGATTCCAGCCGATGGATACAGGCATACTTAATCGTCCGCGCCGCACCTGCGGCCGGTGCAAGGCCGAAGGAGGATCATGTCGAAGCAAGAACCCGGACGCGCGCAGCCAGCCACGAGCCTGAACTCGATGCCGCGCATCGAGGACCTGCCGACGGCGGCCCAGGGCTACGAGCGCGTGAGGGTCGAGGAGGCCTTCGACGCGTTCCGGCGTCACGTCACCTCTCTCCAGGCGAACCTCCGCGTCCTCCAGGCAGCGCCTCGCAGAGGCATGGCCGAGCCGAGCGGACATGCCGTCCGGATGGACACGCTCCACCTCATCCGCGCCGCCGCCGAGTTCGCCGACACGATCGAGCGCGATGCGCAGGAAGCCGCCACGACGCAGGTGGCTCGGGCCGAGCAGGAGATCCGCGAAGCGAAGACGGAGCTCCAGCAGCAGGAAGCGGAGATCGCGCGAATCAGGCAGGAGACGGAGCGTCAGCGGGCCGAGATCATGAATGCCGCGCGCACGGAGGCCCGCGAGATCCTCACCAAAGCGAACCGAGAGACGTCGCAGGAGATGCGCCAGGCGGAGTCGAGCGGCGCGCGGCTGCTCGAGCAGTCCCGCCACCAGGCGACTGAGATGACCAATGCCGCGAGGGCGGAGGTCGAGCAGACGCTCGAATGGGCCCGGGCGCAGGCTGACGTCATCGTTCAGCGCGCGCGTGCAGGTGCCGAGCAGCTGCTGGGCGCAGCCGGCCACGGCGACCCTGCGATCCGCGAGGCCGTGGACGCGATCGTTCGCGCAGCCGAGTCGGCGGTGGCCGCGCGACGCGGTCCGGAGAGGCCCGAGGCCGTCCCGCAGGCCGGGGCGCTTTCCTCGCCCAGGTCGACGCCGGAGGCTGTGCCGACCGCCGATCCGAGGCCGGGCAAGCCGGAGGAAGCACCTGCAGCCGACGCGGAGACGCCCGGCGAAGAGGCTTCGGAACGTGGGGATGGCGACCGATCGTCAGACGAGGAGCAGAAGCCCCCCGGAGCGTCCTAGCCGGGGTCCGAAAAGGCGTAGCCTGCCGAGCACGGCCTCGATCTTTCGTCTTCTCGCCCTCGCAGGGTTTCTCATAGCGGTCGCCGCGGCCGCCTGGCTTGCCGACTTGGCCTGGCCTGCCGTGGTTGGCGTGATGGCGCTCGCGCTCGCGATTGCGTGGCTGGTCGAATGGGTCTCCTGGCGGGATGCCCAGGCTCGCGCTGCCGCGCCTTGGCCTCACTACCGACGGGTCGCCGAGGAGGCTCAGACTCTCCCCGAGCCCGAGCCCGAGCCCAAGCTCGAGCCGGAGACGCCACTCGTTGTCGAGACTGTCCCGGACCCCGTCGCAGTCGAAGCCGATCCCGAGCCGGTTCCCGTCTTGCCGGAGGCGGTGAGTGCGCCCGAGTCGCCGGAGCCGGAGCCGGAGCCAGAGCCAGAGCCCGACGAGAGCCGGTCGGAGCCGGAAGCGTCGGACGCGCCGGCGGCGAGCGCCAGGCGTGGGTGGCGCGGGATGAGCTTCCGGTGGGCCGATCCTCGTGACGCCACGACATCTCGGGAACCGCCTGCTCCCGCCGAAAGTGACCCAGTCGAGGCCTCGGAGCCAACCCCGGTTACGGTGAGCGAGCTCAAGCCACCGGTGGAGGTCGAGTCTCCCCCCAAGCCCGAGCCGCGGCCCCGGTATGCACCGCCGAGGTCGGTACCCCGCCCTACGCCTGAACAGGCCGTCCCGGTCGTGCCGCGAGTCCCCGCCAACGTCGTCCGGATGCCGAGGAGCGCCCACCCGCGCGAATGGAACGTCTGGGAGCTCGAGAGTCTCGCGCGTGAGCAAGCACGGCTCGAGCCCGAACGCGGCGAGGAATGGTCGTATCTCTTCGTCCACCTCAGGCAGTTCGCGAATGCAGAGGGGACTTTGCCCTCAGAGTTCGACGGGCTCGTCCGGGAATCGTTCGGCGAGTTGCTCGAGACGCTCGAGCGCGCGTGAGCCCGACACTCCTCGTGCGGCAGGCCGCGCTCGCAGGCGTGGCGTTGCTGGCCGCGCTGGGGGCGCTTGCGCTCGGAGGGGACGACGGTAGCGTCGTGAGCCCCTTGGCCGACCAGGTCGAGACGGGGCCGTCCTGGCAGGGGGCGACGGTTGGTGTTCGAGGGCGGCCGGGCCGCCGGACGACCTGCGGCGCGGTGCTCGGAGCGGACACCGTCGGCGTCATCCACCCGGTGTTGCCGTGCGGGGCAAAGCTCGTCCTGCGCTCCGGCCAGCGGACAGAGACGGCCGAGGTCGTCGACCGCGCGGCCACCGGACCTGGACGCGACTTCGGGGTGACCCAGGCGCTCGCAACCCGGCTCGGGCTGGACGGCGAGACCCGGATCCGCTGGCGCTTCGCCGATTGACCAGTCAGGCTGAGTTCGGTGCGCAAATTGCCGGTCAACCATCTACAGTGCGACCGCGTGCTCGACCGCGTGCGTGGCTCCGCGCGCAATGTTGAACCAACACGACATGAGAAGGGAGCCTGAGTCCGGGACGCGCTCAGGCGCCGACCGGCAGGGCACCCACCTGGCTCGCCAGGTTCCTCACGTGCGGAGCATCATCGGCGCGGTGGGGCACGTATCTCTGTCGCAGCCTGGTCATCGAGGGCGCGCGTCGAGGAAGCCTTCGATCGCGGCGCGCCAGGCACCGGGGTCCTCGAGATGGACATCGTGGCCCGACCCTGGGATTTCGACGAGGCGACTGTTCGAGGAGTCGGTCATTCGACTTGCCTCGTCTGCTCGAAGAGTCCCATGCTCGCCCCGAACGACGAGCGTCGGGCACCGGATGGAAGCCCACTCGTCCCAGTACGAGCGGGTCTCCGCAGCTTCCAGGATGGACACGAGGACGTCGATGTCGAACCTTGGCCGAAGCCCGTCCGGCCCTTCCTCGAGTCCATCTGCCCAGGCATGCGCGGCCAGCCCCTCGCCTCCGAAGAAGTCGAGCGCGGCCCCACGAGACGGGAATGGAACCGGCCAAGCCTCCAGCAGGGCTCGAACCTCGGCAGACACCTCCGGGGTCGGTTCGCCCGCGGTCGCTTCCGCAACGACGAGGCCCTTCACCAGATCAGGCCTTCGGGCGGCGGTTAAGAGGGCGGTCTGGCCGCCCAGCGACTGTCCGATCAGAATCGCTCCAGGACTCCCGACGCTCTCGACGAGCGCAATGACATCTGCGACGTGTGAAGCCCGCGAGACGTCGCCGGGTCGCCGCTCGCTGCGGCCATGGCCTCGCTGGTCGAGGGCATAGACTCGAGCTCTCCACGTCAACCACGAGGCGGTTTCGGCCCACTCTCCCGCGTGGCCTGCTAGTCCGTGGAGGAGCAGCACAGGAGACCCATGTCCGCCGAAGTCGCGGCAGGCAAGACACTCGCCGCTTCCCGTGAACTCGAACCACCTCTCCTCCACGAGACCATTCTCGCGCTTCCGATACGGTGGCCTCCATGACTGAACTGGTCGGCCACGCATCCGCGAACGGCGATCTCGCCTGGGTTCGTCTGACCCTGGCATCCTCGCGAATCGTCGAGGCAAACGGCGAGGGCGACGGGGTGCCGGAGCTCTGTCGCGACGTCCGCGGCCTCCCGATCCTGGAGGCCGCCGCCGTGCGCGCACCGAGACTGGCTGCCGAGGCCCTGCACGACGCCCTCGGCCCGGCCGCGGTCGCGCCCGCCGGCGAGGGGCGCGTTGCCGTCGCCATGAGCGGCGGGGTCGACAGCGCCGTTGCGCTCCTGCGGGCCCGCGACGAGGGCTTCGAGCCTGTGGGTGTGACCCTCCGCCTCTGGACGGATCCCGGCGGCCCCGATTCCGAGCGAGTGTGTTGCTCGCCCGCGGCAGTCGCCGCGGCCCGCGACGCGTGCCACGGCCTCGGCCTCCCACACTTCACGCTCGACCTCCGCGAGCAGTTCCGCCGGGCTGTTGTCGCACCGTTCGTCAGGAGCTATGCCCGCGGCGAGACGCCGAACCCCTGCGTGCGCTGCAACGGCGGCTTCCGGTTTGCA
>DASQGA010000106.1:0-2110 GCA_035632855.1 Gaiellaceae bacterium
CGAGAATTCGAGCGGCGACATCTTCCTCGCGTTCACGACCGGGAACCGAGGCCTGCCGCCAAGCGAGGGTGACCCGGGCGGGCCCCTGACCGTGCCGGTTGAGATGCTGTCGAACCTGTACATCACCGATCTCTTCGATGCCGTCGTCGAGGCGACCGAAGAGGCGATCGTGAACGCCCTCTTCGCGGCCGAGACGATGACGGGCAAAGGCGGTACCACGCTGTACGCCCTTCCGATCGAGCGCACGGTCGAGCTCCTAAGATAGTGCCCCTTCACGCAATACTCGCCCGCTTCTGGCCCGCGATCACGCTGCGCCAGGAACCACTCTCGCCCTTGCCAAGGCCACCGGCCTTGCCCGCGGCCGAGTGCGGCCCCTGGCTTGGTGCTCGCGACCCAGAAGCTAGACAGCATTACGTGAAGGGGCACTAGGCTCCGCCGCCGTGGTCGTGCCACAGCCTGCCCTGCCCTCCTGGTGGCTCGACGAGGCGCTCGCAGCCGAGGGCGAGGGGCCCGAGGCCTTGTCCCTCGCGACTGACCTGGACGTGGACGTTGCGATCGTCGGCGGCGGCTACACGGGCTTGTGGACCGCGCTTGCGCTCAGCGAGCGCGATGCCCGAATCCGCGTCGCGGTGCTCGAGGCCGAGATCGTGGGCTGGGGCCCGAGCGGCCGAAACGGCGGCTTCGTCGGCGGGTACTACGGAGGCCTCGGCCAGCTCCAGCGGCTCTTCGGCACCTATGGGGCGCTGGCGGTCGGCCGGGCCGGGGCGAGGATCGTGCCGGCGATCCGCGAGTTCTGCGAGCGCCGCGCCGAGGACGTGTGGCTCCGGGAGGACGGATACCTGAAGCTTTCCTGCGCCCCCACCCAGGACGCGGGGATCGACGCGGTGCTAGAGGCAGCCCGCTCCCTCGGGATCGAGGACGACCTCGTTCAGCCACTCAGTCCTGCGGAGGTGCAGGAGCGCTGCCGGTCGCCTCGCTTCCGCCACGGTGTCCTCGTCCGCGATACCGCCACGGTGCAGCCGGCGAGGCTCGCCCGGGCTCTCCGGCGAGCCGTCCTCGACGAGGGGGTGCCGCTCTACGAGCGGACGCCCGTTCTCCACGTGACGGCGGGCTCCCCGAACATCCTCGAGACGACCGGAGGGCGGGTCCGGGCGGAGCACGTAGTCCTTGCGACGAGCGCGGCGCTGGCCGGCTGGCGCCCCGTGGCGGGGCGGCTCACGAATTTCGGCAGCTACGTCGTCCTGACCGAGCCGGTACCCGAGCTCCTGGCAGAGATCGGCTGGGTCGGCGGCGAGGCGATCTGCGACGGCCGCATGTTCCTCCACTACTTCCGGACGACGAACGACGGTCGGGTTCTCATGGGAAGCGGCTCGGGCCCGATCGGGAGCGGGGGCCGGATCGATGTCCGGTTCTCTGGCGACGTCCCCACTGCCGGGCGCGCTGCCCGAGGCCTGCGGCGCCTCCTGCCCGCCTTCGCCGAGGTCGCGCTCGAGCGCTCGTGGGGCGGCGCCATCGACGTCTCGGCCGACCACGTGCCGTTCTTCGGAACCGCTCCCGGCACGCGCATCCACTACGGCGCCGGGTACTCGGGCCACGGAGCCGGGCCGAGCTGGATCGGAGGCCAGGTCCTGGCTTCTCTCGTCACCGGCGCCCAGGATGAGTGGACGGGCCTCCCGCTCGTCAACCGCAGCCTGCGCTCGCTGCCGCCGGAGCCGTTTCGGCAGCTCGGCGGGAGTGCCGTTCGCGCAGCCATCCTCGCCTGCGAGGAGGCTGAGGAGGAGGGCCGACGGGGTTCCCTCCCCGCTCGCGCGGTCGCGGATCTGCCGCGTCTGCTCGGAATGCAGCTAGGGACACGCTGAACTTCGACACGGCGTCCAACTAGAGTTGAAGCCGTCGGCCGTGTGTTCAGGCTTGTTGCCGTGTGTCGCAGGGGCTAGTCTGGCCTCGGTGTAGGAAACGGAGGGAGAGGCATGAGCGTTAGTGTTGCTCGATACGAGAACTTCGTCGGGGGCGAGGCCGTGGAGGCCGCCGAAGGCGAAACCATGGAGGTCCTGAACCCGGCGACGGGCGAGGTGATCGCCGAGGTGCCGCGTGGCACGCAGGCGGATGT